>JAUXCH010000386.1 GCA_030618975.1 Planctomycetia bacterium | reverse complement strand
GGTACAGCCCGTACATCACGGACCGATACGTCACGTGCTGCAGGGGATTGAACTTGCGCTCGGGCGTCGCGTGGAAGGGATGCGGGTCGCCCTTGAAGATCCCCACGAGATACCACCGGGCCTGCAGGAGGACGCCCTTCAGACCGCGTTCGGGCTTCGAGAGGTACTGTTTCTGATTCCCCGAGACGGCGTTGGCCACGAGGTACAGCACACCGACGATCACGAGTACGACGCCCGCGAGGTTGTGGACGTTGAAGGCCGTCTCGAACGAGAGGATCGGCCCCTTCTGCTGCCCGAAGTGGAGTCGGAGGCCCGTGTAGGTGAGCGCGACGATCAGCAGCGCGTTCGTCCAGTGCCAGACGCGCAGCCACGCCGGGTACATCTTCACCTTCTCGGCCTCGTCCGACATCTTCGGACGGTTCTTCCGCGTCGCGATGCGCAGCACCGCGTGGGCCAGGACGCCCAGCAAGGTGAGACCGAACAGCGTAACGATCACGCCGTCCACCACGCGGTTCCTCGTCGCGCCGATCACGTACGCGTTCTCGAACACGACCGGGTTCGTGACCCAGGAGGACCGGTCGTCCGACCCGATGTACTTCGCGATCAGGGGCGCGTTCACGTCGTGGCACGCCTCGCAGGCCCGCGTCGCCTGCGCGCGCGGCACCAGCTCGTGCACGTGGGAACCGTCGATCGGCGTGTGACAGACGACGCAGCGCATCTTCGCGTGCGCCTCCGGGCTCGGGATCCAGGCGTGGGCATCCGAGAGCCCCTGCGCGCCGGGACGTCCGGACGCCCGGATGACGCTCTCCCGGTGGCAACGGATGCACGGTCGGTTCGCCGCCCGGACCCGCTCCTCGCGAGGCATCGCGGCCCGGTCCGCCACCATCACGTGCGGGTCGTGGCAGCGCGCGCACGAAAACGTTTCCAACTCGGTGGCGTGGACGCTGCGCCCGAACTCCTCGACGGTTTCCTCGAAGTCGTCGTCGTGACACTCGACGCAGCCCGGTGCGCCGTCGGGATCCAGCCGGTGCGGGATCTCGTCGAATCCCTGCGCGTCCGCCGCCGCGTGGCAATCGGTGCAGTCGAGACCCGCGTGCACCGACGCCGCCCAGGCGCCTGCGTCGACGAGCGGCTTGTGGGCTCCGTCCTCGGCCGGCTTCGCGTGGCACTCGAGGCACCCCTCGGCCCGCGCCGGTTCCGCCAGGAGACACGGGACGACGAGCAGCAGGACGATCGGGAGCGTGCGGAGTTGGAGCATGCGGGGATTCTGCCCGGTACGGGACGGTGACGCCACCTCCATCGAGTCGGTCGACGCGGGGACAGGACGATCGGGAGATCCCGGCCGCGGACGACGGGCGCCGGGCCGGCGAAGGCCGGTTCGGCTTCCTCGACGAGGCATCCGGAACGGACGGAACCTCCTGGGCGAAGCGCGCCGGCGTGGACCGCGAAGTTCGAGCGTCCGCTCCCTCGTGACGCTTCGCGATTTCCCGCGCAGGTCAGAGCAGGGAGGTGGAGAAGTAGCGCTCGGCCCGGTCCGGAAGCACCGTCGCGACGTTCCCGTCGACCTGCTGGGCGAGTCGCCGGGCCGCCCAGACGTTCGCGCCGGACGAGATGCCGACGAGGAGCCCGAGGTCACGGCCGAGCTGACGGGTCGTCTCGATGGCATCCTCGTCGGAGACCTCGATGATCCCGTCCACGATGTCCACGTCGAGCACGGCGGGGATGAACCCGTCTCCGATGCCCTGGATCTGGTGGAGGCCGGGCTCGTGGCCGAGCAGCGCGGCGACGTTTTTCGGCTCGACGGCGATGATCTTCACCCCCGGGCTGTGCTCGCGGAGGAACGTCCCGACGCCTTGGAGGGTGCCCCCCGAGCCGACACCGGCGACGAAGCAGGCGATGTCCCCGTTCATCTGCCGCCACAGTTCGTGGGCCGTCTCCTCGTAGTGGACCCTGGGGTTGTCGGGATTCTCGAACTGGTTGGGAATGAAGACGCGGTGGTCCTGCTCGGCCAACTTCCGCGCCCGAGCCACGGCCCCGGCGATGTGCTCGTCGTCGGGCGTCAGGACGAGCTCGCCGCCCAGGCACTTGATGATCTTCTTGCGCTCCTCGCTCATGCCCTCCGGCATGACGATCTTCACGCGGTAGCCCTTGAGGCGGCCCACCAGCGCCAGCCCGATGCCGGTGTTTCCGGAGGTCGGCTCGACGATGATCGAATCGGGCCTGAGCTTCCCGTCGCGCTCCGCGCCCTCGAGCATGGACAGCGCCACGCGGTCCTTCACGCTGCCACCCGGGTTCAGGAACTCCGCCTTGGCGAAGATGGGCTCGGTTCCGAGCCTGAGCAGGGGCGTGTTGCCGATCAGGGAGAGGATGTTGTCCGTGAGCATGCCGCGCACCCGTCATCCGACCGCCGGACGTGCATCGTAGGGGGAACGAACTCGGACCCGCCCCAACGGACGGAGAGGGCATTCCCGCTCGCCGTTCCACGCCCCCGCTCCTGACCCCGGCCGGCGGCCTCGACGTCTTCGTCGCGCGCTACGCCCGGAGGAGCGGGGACGGACGCGCGGCGTCAGACCTTCTGGCCCTGCATGACGGCCTGCATGGTGCGGCCCATGTCGGCCGGGCTCTCGGCCACCAGGATGCCGGCGGCGCTGAGCGCCACCTTCTTCTCGGCCGCCGTGCCCTTGCCGCCCGCGATGATCGCGCCGGCGTGGCCCATGCGCTTGCCCTTGGGCGCCGTGGCCCCCGAGACGAACGCCGCGACGGGCTTGTCGACGTGCTCCTTCACGAAGGCCGCGGCCTCCTCCTCGGCCGTGCCGCCGATCTCGCCGATCAGGAGGATGCCCTCGGTCTCGGGGTCGTCGGCGAAGCGCTCGAGGGTGTCGACGAACAGGGTGCCGGGAACGGGGTCGCCGCCGATGCCGAGGCACGTGCTCTGCCCGAGGCCGAGCCCGGAGAGTTGCCACACGGCCTCGTAGGTGAGCGTGCCGCTCCGGGAGACGACGCCGATGCCGCCGGGCTTGTGGATGTAGCCGGGCATGATGCCGACCTTGGCCTGCGCGCCGGGGCTGATGACGCCGGGGCCGTTGGGGCCGATGAGCACGGAGTCCGAGGCGCGCACCGCCTGCTTCACGCGCACCTCGTCGAGGGCGGGGATGCCCTCGGTGATGCACACGATGACCTCGATGCCGGCGTCGATCGCCTCGAGGATCGCGTCGCCCGCGAAGGCCGCGGGCACGAAGATCATGCTGGTGTTGGCGCCCGTCTCCTGCACCGCCTCGCGGACGGTGTCGAAGACCGGGAGGCCCTCGACGTCCTCGCCGCCGCGTCCGGGCGTAACGCCGCCCACGACGTTCGTGCCGTAGTCGCGGCAGGCGAGCGTGTGGAACTTGCCGGCGCCGCCGGTGATGCCCTGGGTGATGAGCCGCGTGTCCTTGCCGACGTAGATGCTCACGAGACCGCCTCCACGATGCGCTTCGCGGCGTCCGCCATGTCCGAAGCGGGCGTGATGTCGAGCCCGCTCTCGGCCAGGATCTGCCGCCCCTTGTCCACGTTCGTTCCCTCGAGCCGCACGACGAGCGGTCGGTCGAGGCCCACCGCCTTGGTCGCGGCGACGACGCCCTCGGCGATCACGTCGCAGCGCATGATGCCGCCGAAGATGTTGACGAGGATGCCCTTCACGGTGGGATCCTCGAGGATGATGTGGAAGGCCGTCGTGACCTGCTCGGCCGTGGCGGAGCCGCCCACGTCGAGGAAGTTCGCCGGCTCACCTCCGTGCAGCTTCACGATGTCCATGGTGGCCATGGCGAGCCCGGCGCCGTTGACGAGGCAGCCGATGTCCCCGTCGAGCTTGACGTAGGAGAGACCCGCCTCGCGGGCACGGACCTCCGTCGGCTCCTCCTCGGCGACGTCGCGCTCGGCGGCGAGCGCCTGTTGGCGGAAGAGCGCGCTGTCGTCGATGCTCATCTTGCCGTCGAGGCACACGACCCGGCCGTCGGTGGTGGTGACGAGCGGGTTCACCTCGACGAGGCTCGCGTCGGAGTCGAGCCAGATGCGCGCGAGCCCTTGGAGCGTGCGCGCGAGCTTGCCCGCGAGCTCCTTGGGAACGCCCAGCTGGTAGGCCAGGCGGCGCGCGCGGAAGCCGTCGAGGCCCCGCCACCCGTCCACCGGTTCCTTGAGGATCGCCTCGGGCCGCTCGGCGGCGACGACCTCGATCTCGACCCCGCCCTCGGCACTCACCATGAGCACGGGCGTCTCGAGGTTGCGGTCGAGGACGACGGACGCGTAGAGCTCCTGGTCGAGGGGGAGTCCCTCCTCGACGAGCACCTTGTTCACCGTCACGCCTGCGGGTCCCGTCTGGTGGGTGACGAGGGGCTTGCCCAGCATGCCCTCGGCAGCCGCCACGGCCTCCGCGGCCGAGCGCACCAGCTTGACGCCGCCGCCCTTGCCGCGGCCGCCCGCGTGCACCTGCGCCTTCACGACGGCCAGCTCGCCGCCGAGCTTCTCGTAGGCCTCGCCCGCTGCCGCCGCCGTGTTTACGACGTGCCCCGTGGGCACCGCGAGGCCCGCGGCCTTGAACCGCGCCTTGGTCTGGTACTCGTGCAGCTTCACGCCGGGACTCCTGCGAGGTGTGCGATGAGGTGGAACCCGGGATCGTACGCCCTCCGGCGCCGGGCGCCTCCCCGGCGCTCAGTCCTCGGGCGTCTCCTCCTCCGCGCCGCGCCGGGGCGGGAGCGCGGGGAGGCCGCGCCGCAGTGCCAGCCACGGGCAGTGGCCGTGGCGACGCGGACCCCGACGGGTGTCCTGGGCGAGAGGAGGGCCAGCGGCACCATGCAGAGGACGAAGCCGCAGCCGAGGACGCGGTAGAGGGGCGTGCCGGCCGGCGTCGGCCCGCCGAAGGCGGCCGTCGCGATCACGATCAGGACGGGCGCAGGGTCTCGCGCCCGCTGCGGGGGGAGGCCTGGCCGTCCACCTCGCTACCGGTTGTCGGCAGGCGCGCCCCCGCCGCCCGTCACCGGCACCCCGGGCACCAGGTCCTTCGTGGCGCGCTTGAGAAAGAGCAGTGCGAAACAGGTGGCGAGCACGTCCTTGGGCTCGTGCGTGGTGTCCGTCCAGAAGACGGCGTGCTGCTCCTTCGCGGCCTCGTCGGTCGGGTCCTTCACCTTCACCTGCTGCAGGCGCCCGAGGATGGCGGTTGCGCCCTCGTTGTACCAGACGTGCTTGCCCACCAGCTGCTTGTCGATCAGGTCCATCGCACGCTCGACGCCGTACAGGTAGTAGAGGTGGTAGTTGCTGCTCTGCGGGTTGCGGCTCGCCGACCAGTGGAGATCGAGCCACGCCAGGCCGTCCAGGATCGCGGTCTCGACGCGCGTGTCGAAGCCCTGGGCCTTCCAGCGCTTGCGCCCCCGCTTGCTCTCGAGCAGCACGTCCTTCGCCATGACGAGGTTG
>JAUXCH010000419.1 GCA_030618975.1 Planctomycetia bacterium | reverse complement strand
TAGCGCTACCAGACCCTCGTACGGTGCCAGGCCCACGTACGGTGCCAGGCACCATGCAAGGGACAGTGACCCTCGGAGGGTGCCAGGCCCACGGCGAGGTGTAGCGCCGACCGTGCGATCCCATGCGGGTGGATCCCACCCGCTACTCCTCGTCGGGTGCCTGGCACCGCCTGGGGGGGGAACACGAGGGGAACGGCGTTGCTCCTCGCATGGTGTCGGTGCCTGGCACCGCAGGGGGGATGGCGCTACCGAGACGTAGCGGTCCGGCGGCCACGAGGCCCGATCGTCGCGCCTCACGGTGAGGCACGCGGGATGCAGCGGGCCGGGCGTGCGTTGGCTCAGCCTGCTCGTCGTCTGCCTGTTCGGATCGGGTCTGCTTGCCGAGGAGGCATTCGGCCACGGCGGCCGGTTCCGGGATCCGTACCCGAACGCCGGGCGGGGGCCCCGGTCCGCGGTGCCGCCGCCACCGCCTCCTCCACCCCAACCGCCTCCACCGCCCAAGGACGGTCCGATCCCACCGCCGCGTGTCGCTCCGACCCGGAGGCCTGTGCGGCCCCTGTCTACGGACGACTGGTTCTTCTGGTGGCAGTTGAACGCCGCGAACTACGAGTACGTGAAGTGGCGCATGACCCACACGACGGGCTCGAGTCCCCTTTTCGCTGCGGACTCCGAAGTGCTCCACAGGCGTCGTTGGCCTCCTCGCGTGGTGGAGAGATTCGTCCTCCCTGCGCTGGCTTGCGTGGTGGATCCCACGGCTGGAGAAGCCGACCACATCGTCGCCTCCGCGCTCCTCGCTCTCGGCAAGCTCGCGCCGTCGGATGAGTACGTGCTGACGCTGCTGGCAGCTCTAGATCCTGGTGCAGCGCGTCCGGCTCCGGTGCGGAAAGCGGCTGCGCTGGGACTGGGATTGCTCCACCGAGCCAACCAGGAGGATCACTTCGGAGCGCAGGTGCTGGACCGCTCCCGGCGGGCCCTGTTCGCCTGCCTCGAGGAGGAGGAGGCGACCCCGGTGCTACGCGTCTCGGCCGTGCTCGCACTGGGTCTCCTGGCCGACCAGCCCACGGAAGAGGGCGTCGAGGGGAAGCGTCGGTACGTGGAGCGTCTCCTGGCCCAAGTCCGAGCCCATGCGTGGGACCCTCACGCGGGATGCGCGCCGATGCTCGCTATCGCGCGACATCCGGCCGAGGCCGTCCTTCCTCACCTGCGGGAAACGCTCCACGCCTGGGTCTCGACCGGGCGTGTCGGTGAGGAATGGATCCCCGATCTCGTCCGTGCGGGCGCCGCGTTCGTCCTCGGACGGCTCGGCGACACGGCCGACGTGGACGTACTCGTCCGCGCACTCGACCGGAAGCGATTGGGCCACAACGTGCGACGGTCCGTCGCGGTGGCCCTGGGTCTGCTCGCACGGCGGGTCGGGGCCGAAGACCGAGAGCGGATCGAAGGGAGTCTGCTGCGTGCTCTCGACCGGGTGAGAGACCCGGC
The DNA here is from genome assembly GCA_030618975.1 of Planctomycetia bacterium. Taxonomy (GTDB): domain Bacteria; phylum Planctomycetota; class PLA2; order PLA2; family JAEUHO01; genus JAUXCH01. Next base: position 3,654 of record JAUXCH010000419.1, on the reverse strand, counting down.
GACCTGCAATCTGGCGGTCGTGGCCCTCGCGCACGTGCTCGTCGCCGAACTGAAGTCCGAACCACCCTCCGGTCTGGGAGCGACGCAGGCGGACGAGACCCTGCTCAGATTCGCGGAGAAGGGGCCGACCCTGCGTCGCGGTTTCGCGCTCCTCGCCCTGGGGATGGTGGCACGCGAGATCCTCGACGACACGGAGACGGATGAGTCCTCCGCCTGGCGCGACCAGGCCCTGGATCTGCTGCGCTCGACCGTGGACCCGGGGCGCGGCTCGCAGCGTCACCGAACGGCGGCGGCGTTCGCTCTCGGCATGGCGCGCGACAGCCGGGCCAGGGAGATCCTGTTCTCCGTGTTCGAGGACGAGGGCCTCCCGGTGGACTTCCGGGCCGCGGCGGTGCGGGCATGCGGCATGATCGGCTACCTCCTCCCGTCGGACGCCGTTCGGGGCCTCCGCGCCGCGGTCGGGCGTGGGAACCCACTGCCAATCCGGCGGGCCGCCCTGCGTGCGCACGCGCTGCTCGGTCATCCCCGGTTGCGGGTCGTGGAGCGGGACGCCGTGGACCGCGTCCTGGCGGACCTGGAGGCGGCGGAGACGGAGCGGGACCGCGAGGACGCGATCCTGCTTCTCGCCCACGACGCAGACCGTCGCGCGCTTCTGCCGCTCGTCCGGGTGCTCCTGGACCGACGCCACGGAGAGGGCACGCGGGCGCTCGCCGCGGCGGCCCTGGGGTGCGTCGCCGATGCCGAGTGGTTCGCCACCCTCGACCGCCTGCGCGTCGACGTGAGCTTCCGTAGCGTAGGTCTGGAGACCTGGCGGGTCTTCCGCCTGCACTGACGCCCCGCCTCGTGCGCACTGCGTGCCAGGCTCCGCCTGGGGGGGGGGGGGGGCGAGCGTTGTCCCTTGCATGGTGCCTGGCACGGTACGAGGATCACGTCCATGCTTCGTCGGTTGTCGCTGCTCGTCGTGGTGCTCACGGTCTCCGCCTGTGGGGGCAGTGGCGCAACCCGGCCGGCCGACGGAGCCCACCTCACCGCCGAGGACCTGGCGGACCTGGCCTTCTTCGCGCAGATCGGCTTCCAGGACGTGAAGGGTCTTCCCTTCGTCGAGGTGCAGACCGGGGGATGGAAGGGGGCGGACGGGGAGGTCCACCTGGAGACGGCCCGCGGATTCCTCCGCGAGGTGCGCGACGACGGCACGATCGAGGTGCTCACCGGCGAGCTCTTCCCTGTCGTGTGGCGACTCACCGCAGGCGACGTCCCGCCCGAGAAGGAGATCTCGTATCGGACGCTCGATCTGGCCGAGGTGGTGCGCGAGTGCCTGACCGGCGGGAAGCCCAGGACCCATTGGGACCTGGACGAGCCGCGGGACCGGCGGTACGCGGAGCGGTTGCCCTCGGAGGCGCGTCGGGTCGCCCTGGCCCTGGCGTGCAGCCGTCAGGGCCTCCACGTCGAGGCGCACACACTCCTCGTGTCCGTCCGCGGGAAGGGGCCCGGGGTGTCGGGTGAGCGCTACGACCGCCCGCTCGGCGAGGTCCTCTACGACGCGCTGGCCGAGAGCGTGATCTGGCGCGCGGTCGAGGCCTTCGGCGAGGCCGAGGTGTCACGCGAGGAACTGCTCCGGGTCTTTCGCGCGCACGTGGCGACCTTCCCGAAGAGCGAGCACGCGGAGACCTCCGCGTCGGCGGTCGAGATGCTCGCCCGCATGGTCGCGGAGGACGAGCAGCACGCGCGGGACGCGAAGCCGCTGGCGTCCATGACCCGCGCGGAGCAGATCGACGAGTGGATCTTCCGGCTCCGGGACCAGAACGGTCATCAGATCATGCAGCCGGGTGCCCCGTCGGTGTTCGTGCTTCCGGGGTACGGGCAGGACTCACCGGCGCATTGTCTCGTCGAGTTCGGGTACGACGCCGTGCCGCGGCTGCTCGAGGTCCTCGACGACGAGCGCTTCACACGGACCGTCGGCTTCTGGCGCGACTTCCACTACTCCCACTACGTCGTGCGAGCTGGAAACGCCGCGGCCGAGGTGCTGGGGGAGATCACGGGTCAACGCTTCTCGCGCGGGGCGGATGGAACGAAGTCGAGCCCGGACCAGCGACGGAAGCGCTGGCGGCAGTGGTGGGAGACCTTCTCGAAGGACGGTGTCGACGCCGGTCTGGCCGCCGAGGTCCGCCGGGGCGGTGCGGACGCGTGGAGCGCCGCGAAGCGTCTCGTGGAGCGCGATCCGCGGGCCGCGCTGCGCGTGTTGCTCGAAGGCGTCGCCAACGCGAAGGAGGGGCACGCGCGCTCGTCCCTGGTCGATTTGATGGCCCAGGTGCCCGGCCAGGAGCAGCTCGCCTTCATGCAGCTGGAGCTTCGCGAGCGGCACGGCCTGCACGACCGGCTGCGGGCGGCGCGGTGGCTCGACCGGCACGGCCACCGCGAGGGGTTCGAGGCGGTTCATGCGCTGTGGGAATCCGTCCGTACCCAGGAGACCCCGGACTCCCAGGCGATCACTCCGACTGCGATCTGCCTCGGGATCCTCGGGACCGAGGAGGCGATGCGGACGTTGCTCGCTGGGCTCTCCGACCTGAGCGTAGCGATGCGAGGCCAGGTGCTCTACGGACTGACATCGCCGGCTGGGCGCAGGGAGGAGTGGGCATCCCTGGATCCGGTCGCCGAGCGGCTGATGGTCGACTACCTGGGGGACTCCCTCGATGACGACAGCGAGCTCTTCGCCGGTTATTGGATGACTCGCGCTCCCGAGACCGACACCCTGCGGATCTGCGAGGTGGCTGCGGGGCGTCTCGCGTACTTCTGGCACGACGAAGGGGTCGCCTACACGCAGCAGGCCTTCCGCGGGGACCGTGATCGGCAGATCCACGCGATCCGGAACCACTGGCGTGCGAAGCGCGGGCTCGAGCCGCTGCCGGCCCCCGACCCGCCCGACCTGCCCGGGCTGGGCAACCGTGTCCGCGAGGTGGAGGTCCTACCGGCGGGGGCGAGCCTGGGTCCCGCCGGCGCGAGGTGCGCCGAAGACCTGCTCGACCGCGAGATCTCTGCGCAGACCTTCGCCGGGCTCGTGGACGTCGCGGTTCGAGAACGACAGGAGGGAAGTCCGGGCGTGGAGGCCGTCCTGTGGCGCCCCGGCGACGGCACGGGGATCGTCGTCACGCTGACGATCCTGGATCCCGTGGAGCCGGAGCAGCTCTGGCTGGGGTCCTGGGATACGCGGATCCAGCTGCGGTGCGGACGTGCGGAGAAGATGAACGTGTCCTGGGGCGGGGGGGGCTCGCTCGACGAGAACGCGGAGCCTGCGCCGGCGCTCGGGAAGCGGGAGGAGTTCGTCCGCGAGCTGGACCGCGCCCTGGCGCGGGCGTTCGATCTCGCGATTCGCGCCGTCGTCAGCGTGCGCCAGCCGTCTCGGTAACCCCCCTCGTGCGGACTGCGTGGCAGGCACCAGGCAAGGGACAGTGACCCTCGGAGGGTGCCAGGCCCACGGCGAGGTGTAGCGCCGAGACTGCGATCTCAAGCGGGGGGATACCCCCCGCTGCTCGTGGGCGGGTGCCTGGCTCCGCCTGGGGGGGGAACGGCGTTGTCCCTTGCATGGTGCCTGGCACCGCCTGGGGGGGGCAAGGTGGCGGGCCGGGCGGCCGATCCACGGGGTAACGTCCGTGCCCC
>JAUXCH010000239.1 GCA_030618975.1 Planctomycetia bacterium | reverse complement strand
TATTGGAAGTTCCTGGAGTATTTCTTATTTTGATACAACTTTCCTATCATTTCTTTTCAAACCCTTAAAATATGGTTAGACAATTTGTTATCCAAGTTTCACCGTTCAATCTACACAGAAACAACTTGGTAGAAATGTCGACGGTTAGCACCTATAACATTCTCTTGTTTTGCACAAATTGCCATTTTTATACGTCCGTCTCGAGAAGGGCCGTATTATGTGATTGGGTATGGCGGGTGGGAGGCGGGCGGGCTGGGGACGGCCGTCGCGGACCCCGCGCAGGGTCCGGCGGATCCCGTCGACACGCGCGGCGAGGTCGCCGAGCGGCGCGGAGACGTGGAGGACGTTGCGGCCGGTGAGGCGCCCCGTGGCCTCGTCGTGGAAGTTGCCAGCGTCCTCGATCCCGAAGACGCGGATGGCCAGGTCCGCGTCCTCGGCGGAGAGCGCCTCGCGGACCTCCTTCACCGTCCACGTGTAGGTCAGCCCCTCTTCGCCTTCCGTGTCGGCGTCGAGGCTGGAGGCGTAGCCTCCACCCGGCCGGGCCATCTCGCGGACGACCCACTCCAGGATGCCCCGAGCCACCCCGGCGTAGCCGGCGTCGCCCGTCGCGGCGTGCGCGCGGGCGTACGCCTGCGCGAGCAGGGCGTTGTCGTAGAGCATCTTCTCGAAGTGCGGCAGCAGCCACTCCCCGTCGGTGCTGTACCGGTGGAAGCCGCCTCCCACCTGGTCGTGCACGCCGCCCGCCGCCATGGCGTCGAGGGTGCCCCGGACCTGCTCCGCCCCGCCCTCCACCTGCGCCCCCCGGTCGAGCAGGTAGAGCAGCTCGGCGTGCGGCGGGAACTTGGGCGCGTGGCCGTAGCCACCGCGACGAGCGTCGAAGTGGGCCGCGAGCGAGGTGTCGAGGATGTGCAGCAGCTCCCGGTCGTCCCCCTCGAACTCGGGCAGCTCCCGGCCGTCGGCGAGGTCGGCGAGACGCTCGGCCACCAGGGAGGCCTGCTGACGGAGGCCGTCGGGGTTCTCGGCCCAGGCTGCCGCGACCCGTCGGGTGAGGTCCTGGAGACGCTCGGCCGGCAGGTAGGTGGCGGCGTAGAACGGATCGCCCTCGGGCGTGAGGATCACCGTCATCGGCCACCCTCCGCGCCCGGTCATGACCTGCACCGCGCTCATGTAGAGCGAGTCGAGATCGGGCCGCTCTTCGCGGTCGACCTTGACGCACACGAAGGTCTCGTTCAGGAGGGCCGCGGTCTCCTCGTCCTCGAAGGACTCGTGCTCCATGACGTGGCACCAGTGGCACGCCGCGTAGCCGACCGAGAGGAAGATCGGCCGGCGCTCCCTCCGCGCCCGTTCCAAGGCCTCCGGCCCCCAGGGGTACCAGTCGACCGGGTTCAGGCGGTGCTGCCTCAGATACGGGCTGCGCTCGCGCGCAAGGCGGTTCTCCGTCACGGGGCCTCCGGAACGCGCGGCCTCCTCCTCGCCCCGACCCACCCCGCTCAAGGGGACGATGACGAGCAGGGCCGCGAGGAGAGGTACGGAGCGCATCCCGGCGAGCGTAGCGGCCCTCCGGGGTCGAGGGCGGGACGGGTCGGAATTGAACGCAGGCCGCACGCCCCGTGGCGTGCGGCCTGCGTTCAGGGCGCCTCCCCCTCGACGGGAGAGGCGCGCGGGGGCGTGGTGCGCCCCCCTGGTAGCGGGCGCCCGGCGAATGTCTAACGGGCGCCCGGCGAATGCCTAACGGGCAAACGGGTCGGCCGGCGGCAGCTCACCCGCGGGCGGCATGTCGACCGGGGGCAGCGGCATCGCACCGTCGTCGGGCAGCGGCACGGCACCGAGGTCGGCCGGCGGGATGGAGGGCGCGAAGCCGGCGGCGGCCGGCGGGAGGTCCCCGCAGGGAACCTCGCACTCGGTCGTGCGGCGCCACTCCCAGCGGGAGGGACATACGAGCTCTTCGCGACACCGGGTCTCGTAGACCGCGGGGATCTCGTGGCTCTTGTAGTAGCCCTCCTGGACGGTGATGGTCTTCGTCCGGGACTCGTACTTCGCCGGGATGATCTCCTGGCGGCACGACTCGGGCACGGTGCACACCTGGCGGGAGCACGACTCGTAGACCGGCGGGATCTCCGCCAGGGTCCAGCACTCACCCAGCTGTTCGCCCTCGGACAGGCTGTGGGGCTCGCAGGCGACCTTCCGCCACTCGGTCCTGCCGGGACACTTCATGACCTGCTCGCACACGGTCTCGTACTGCGCGGGGATCGGGATCTGCCGGCAGGACTCGGGGCAGACCATGACCTGCTCGCAGACGTCCTTGGTCACCGGGGGGACCCACTCCTGCCGGCAGGAGGCCGGCTGGCAGCAGATCTGCTCGGAGACGGTCTTGGTGACGGCGGGGATGCGGATGTAGCACCACACCTCGCCGGGGTTGGCGGACGGGGGTCGCTGCCCGCACGGGTCGCAGGGAGCCTGCGCCACGGGCGCGCAGGGATCGCACACGGGGGCGCATACGGGGGCGCACACGGGAGCACAGGGGTCGCAGGGCGGGGGCGCGCACGCCGACCCATAGGGTGCCGGTCCGGGGGAGCTCGAGCAGCCCGCCAGGACCAGCAGGGCGACCAGGCTCAGGGCCACTTTCGCCAGATTCATGAATCCTCCTCGGTCGTTTCTTCAACCAGAATCGTCAACCAGAATGTCCCGCCGCGCGGGCCTCGGAGGGGCCCCGAGCGCACGCCGCCGGGATGCAAGAAGTGCTCAACTGTTGGGGATCGGCCCGTTTCGGACGCCCCTGCACAGCATTCCCCGCTTCCGGGTGACGAACACACGGATGATGAACATCCGGATGACGGACACCGTGGGGAGCGCCGTGGGGGGGATACGGGTCGGGCCTGGCTTCCCTCCAGATGGATTGGTGCCACCGCTATACGTCGCCACGATACCCAGGTGAGAGCCGGGCATCGAAAAGAATGGTGCCGGGACCGGGACTTGAACCCGGAAGGGCCGTTAGGCCCACTAGGCCCTCAACCTAGCGCGTCTGCCAATTCCGCCATCCCGGCCTGGGTGGGGTGGAGGGGCAACGGTAGCCCCCGGCCTCGGGCTGTCAACCCGGGGGTTGCGGCATGGGACGGCCCCCCCGGGAAGGACTTTCGCCCTATTCCTGCTCGGGCTCGGGCTGGAGCAGGAGGGCGGCTTTCACGTACAGGCGGGGTGGCTCGGCCCGGATGTCGAGACCGAACGCGCGGAGCCGGGCGAGCGACTCGAGCTCCAGGCGGTACTCCTCGAAGAACTCCTGGTGGCGACCCTCCCAGGCATCCAAGTGGCGGTTCATCTGCTCCTGGATCTGCGCCCGGGCCGCGGCGTCGGCGGGCCGGCCGTGTTCCTTGGTGTACTCGGCGAGCAGCTTCTTCTCGTAGCGCGGGCCTTCGATGTGCGGTGCACGTTCCGCCCAGAGCCAGATGCTCCGGCGATCCCAGAGGTATCCGCGGGGCTGGACGCCGGGCCCCGACGTGGGGGGCACCCGGAAGAGCTTCTCGAGGTCGAGGAAGAGCGTGAGGTGCGACTCCTCGTCCAGTCGGCTCATCGTCTCGCGGAAGGTGGGATCCGCGGACAGCGGCTTGTGGTCCTGGGGCGCCACCATCGTGTCGAGGATCTTGAGGAAGTACGTCTCGTTGCTCGCGAAGATGAAGTGGTCCTGCGCGAGGATGTACGCGGGCTCGACCGTCGCGTAGTCCACGCTCTGGGCCTCGAGGCGGATCCGCCGGTAGGTGAGGCCGCGGTAGGTCTTCTTCTCGACCTTCGGCTCTCCGCCGAGCACCGGGATGCGCTCCGCGAGGTACGCGTCGAGCTCCTCGGGACGCACGCCCTGCCGCAACCGCACCATCAGGGCGAAGGCGGGCCAGTTGGCAGCCGGGTGGTCCTTGGGGCTGCGATCCTGGAACCCGGGAAACTCCATCGAGTCGTACAGGTCGCTCAGACGCGCGACGGCGATGCCGGAGGTGTCGCCGAGCTTCGCGGCGAACTCGGCGAAGAACTCGTGGATGTCCTCGTAGTGGATGCCCCCCTGGCGGCGGGTGCGCTCCAGATTGTCTTTCCAGAGCGTGCGGTCGGCGTCGTCCAGGATCTCCCAGTAGATCGTCTCGATCAGATGGAGAGGTGGCGTGCGGAGCAGGAACGCGCCGAACGTGTCCTCTGCGGGAACGAGGTTCGCGACCGCCGACCCCAGCGGCTCCGGCCGGAGCGAGTAGACGTCTCGCACGTCCGGGTGGAGGAGGCTGGCCTGGTAGCGGATCTCCCCCTGCACGTCCACCATGTCGTGGCTCGGCAGCGCGAGGCGGCCGTTCATGCGGTCCAGCGCCGGAATCGTGAGGTATCGCCTCAGCACCGTGTAGGGCGGCCCGGCCAGGTCCAACGCCTTCATCAGGTAACTGCGGAGCGGATGCAGGTCGAGCGAGGCGGCGATCGATCCGGGCGGGGCGTCGAGCGTCACCCAGGGCCGGTCCGCGTAGCTGTGCGACGACTCGGATCCCGCGCCCAGGTACCCGACCTCGCGGAGCAGGGCCTGCGCGTTGCTGATGGCCAGCACGTCCTTCACCCGCGTCAGGAACCAGACGTTCTGCGGCGGCATGACGATGCCGGGCCCGCAGATCGACCGCTCGGCCAGGGAGGTCGGGCGGACGCCCCGTAGCACGATCTTGAAGATGCCCTCCCCTTCGTCCGTGATCGTGACTTCGGGACCGACCCGGCTCCGTACGAACTCGTGCTTGAGCGCGGAGACGAACTTCGGCTTCCAGGTGATGCGGGTCAGGAGGAGGATCTCCCGCCACTTGGGCTCGCCGCGCTCCGGCCCCGAACCCTCGCAGAAGCGGCCGGCCGCGATCACCTCGCTGCCGGCGAGATCCTTCTCGACCGAGAAGGTGGTGACGCCCAGCGGAATCTGCGCGTTGATCTGGTCCTCGATCGCCTCCAACTCGAGCAGCCCCCCCTCGAGCTGGCGCAGCGCCTCGCCGATCTGCGGGACGATCGGGTGCCTCTCGAGGTTCTCCTGCAGCCACCCGGTGTCCTTCAGGCCGAGCCACGACGTCCGGTAGACGAAGTCGACGTCGGCCGGAACCAGCGACGCCATTTCCTCGACGTCTCCCTCGAGCGGCCAGAACGCGAACCAGGTGAAGGCGGCCAGCAGGATCCCGACCAGCACCACGAGGGGGATCAGGATCCGGAGCAGGATGCGACGCAGACGTTTGCTCACGATGGCTCCCGGGCGCGGATCGGACACCCCGAGGGTAGCGGCAGACCGGCCCCGAAGGGGCTCGGGGCGCCCCCCTTGGACGGCGGCGACGGCGCTTGGCGTCCCGGGAGCGGACCTGTTAGCCTGCCCCCCATGATGTCCCCCACGCTCCCGTTCTCGCAGTACGCGGGGTCCCTCCCCGAATCCCAGACCCTCGCCATCACCGCCCGCGCGAAGAAGATGAAGGCCGAGGGCATCGACGTCGCGCCCTTCGCCGCCGGCGAGCCCGACTTCGACACGCCCGACCACGTGAAGGAGGCCGGGCTCCAGGCCATCCGGGACGGCCGGACGAAGTACGCGCCCGCCGCGGGCATCCCACCGCTCAGGGAGGCCGTCGCCGAGAAGTTCCGCGCCAACGGGCTCGAGGGGATCACGCCGGACCGCACCCTGATCTGCGCCGGCGCGAAAGGCGTGCTGTTCCAGGCGCTGCAGGCCCTCCTGCGGGAGGGCGACGAGGTCCTCGTGCCGACGCCGGCCTGGCTGTCGTACCCGCAGATGGTCCACGCGGTCGGAGGCCGCACCGTCTACGTCGACACGGGTCCGGCCGACGGCTACGTGATCGACCCCGAGAAGGTCCGCGCCGCCGTCACGCCGCGGTCCCGCGCGATCATCCTCAACTCGCCCGGCAACCCGACGGGCGCCGTGCAGCCCGACGACGTGCAGGCCGCCATCGGCCGCATCGCGGTCGAGCACGACCTCGTCGTCATCAGCGACGAGATCTACGAGCACATGGTCTACGCACCGGCGACGTTCACGTCGTTCGCGGCGGCGGCTCCCGAAGCCGCCGACCTCACGCTCCTCGTGAACGGGGTCTCGAAGGCGTACGCCATGACCGGGTGGCGGATCGGCTACGGCGGCGGTCCGAAGGAGCTCATCGTCCGGATGGCGCGTCTTCAGAGCCACGCCTCGAGCGGCACGCCCGAGATCTGCCAGCGGGCCGCGCTCGCGGCCCTGACCGGCCCCACCGACGATCTCCGTCGGATGCAGGCCGCCTTCATCCTGCGCCGCCAGGTCATGTACGACGAGCTCGCGAAGATCGACGGCCTGTCCTGCCCGCTGCCCGACGGGGCGTTCTACATGCTCCCCGACGTCTCGGCCTTCCTGGGCCGGCGCTTCGAGGGCCAGCCCGTCGAAGACGTGAGCTCGCTGGCGGAGCTGATCATCGGGCACGCCCGCGCGGCCGTCGTGCCCGGCAACGTGTTCGAGGCTCCGTACGCCATCCGCTTCTCGTACGCCTGCTCCGAAGACGACATCCGCGCCGGCGTCGGTCGCGTCGCCGAGTTCCTCCGATCCCTCGAAGGGTAGCCCGGCCCCCGGGCTACAGCAGCCGACGCAGCTCCGCGGCGGCGAGCGCCCGCCGCTCGCGGTCCGGGTGCATGCGTGCGGCGAAGGTGAGGGCCTGACGCGCCGCCTCGGGGCGACCGAGCACGTGCGACCGGAGCAGGCCCAGCTGGAGCGCACTCTCGGGCGCCTGCGGCTCGAACACGTGGTCGTTCACGACGCGGCCGAGCAGCCGATCCGCCGTCTCGTAGTGTCCGTGCGCCAGCGCGGTGCCCGCCTGGCGCAGCAGCTCGGCCGCCTCGCCGGCCCCGTCCGGGCCGCCGCGCGGCGTGACGGCCTCCGTGCGGGGTCGCGTGGCCCGGAGCACGAAGGCCAGCGCAAGACCGAAGACGAAGCCGCCGACGTGCGCGGCGTACGCCACGCCGCCTCCCAGCGCCTCACCCTTCGCGGAGAGCATGTAGAAGAGATTGAGGACGAAGTAGAAGCCCAGGAAGATGCGCGACGGGATCCACGTCCACCAGATGATCAGGATCCAGACCACCACGCGTACGCGGTTCTTCGGAAACGCGAGCCAGTAGAAGCCCTCCACGCCGAAGATCGCCCCGGACGCGCCGACCAGCGGCGGCGTCGACCCCGGCGCGAGCACCTGGAACAGCAGCACGGCCGCCAGGCCGCACGCGAGGAAGGCGAACAGGTAC
>JAUXCH010000310.1 GCA_030618975.1 Planctomycetia bacterium | reverse complement strand
GCGATCGGGGCCCCCGGAGCCCCGGTGAGGGCCGGCGGGACCTCGAAGAGCGCGACGCGCCAATCGCCGCCGCCGCCGTCGGGATCCACCTCGAGCACGAGGGGCGGATCGCCGACGACCTCGCCACCCTTCATCCGATACGCCCACTCCCCCTCGGCGACGACGAGTCGAGGCGACCTCGTCACGACGCGTCCGCAGCCCTCGGCCGTTCCCTCGACGCCCCGCTGCTCGGGCAGACGCAGCGGGATCGCGCCTTCGGCGGCGCGAACGCCCGGCGCGAAGTCGAGGTGCAGGTCGTAGCGGCGCCCGGGGCGGATCGCCAGCGGAGAGCCGAGATCCCACGTCACGTCCACGCTGCCGCTGCCCTCGAGCCGGGCGGTCAGGGCCGAGGCGAGCGTCGGCGGATCGAGCACGGCCTCCACACGCACGAACCGCGCCGCATTGGGGCTCTCCTCTTCGACGACGAGGGTCCACGGCCGGGCGTCCGGCCCGGCCGGGAGCCGGCGCGCCTCCTCGGGCGCTTCGAGGCGGGCGACGACACGCCCCGCCGGGACGACGATGCGGTAAGGGATCTCGAACCGCCGGGAGTGCCCCGCGGCCTCGATCCGGAGGAGGCCGTCCGTGGTTCCGGGCTCACCGGGCCGGGCCTCGACGCGGATCTCGACGTCCCGACAGGCAACCGATTCGCTCAGATTCACGACGTCGCCCACGACTACGCTCATCCCGTCGGGAAGCCCGCCCCCCGGTCCCGACACGCGCCAGACCGGCGCCTCGCCCACGCGCGTGGACTCCACGCGGCAGATCCTCACGAGGGGCCGGCCCACGAGGAGCGGATCCGCGTCGAGGGGGCGCGCCGCATCGACGGGCGTGCGGGGCAGGCCCTCCCGGCCCTCGAACCACGAGACTCGGGCATCCGGTCCAAGCGTCGTCCACTGGATGGTGCGGGGTTGCGGTGGATCCGCGAGCCACAGCAGCGCCGGGTCGTCGGGCGCCCCGAAGGAGAGGGTCTCGACCCTCGGCGGACTCTCTCCGTCTGCGCGCGGGCGCCGCACGGTGAAGGTGATCGCTCCACCCTCCACTGCCGAGGCGGCGGACACCTCGCCGAGTCCGTCGCTCGATGCGGCGAGCAGCACGGGGCCTTCCAGTCCCCCTCCGATCTGCAGGACCTCGAGCGGCACCGTCACGGTGGCCTCGAGGGCCGCCTCCGGGCCGGACGCCGCCAACGGGGACCAGGGGGCGGGTGTCGCCACCGCAGCGCCGGCTGCGAGCACGACGCTGCCTCGCGACAGGACGCCCCGGGCCGCGGCGATCCGGGCCAGGCCCGCCGGGGCCAGGCCGAGCGCGAAGACGCGGGGCCCCGGAGGCGCCTCTTCCTCCCACCGGGCGAGCGCCTCGGCCGCCGCTTCGTCGTTCTCCTCGTCCGACGCGCCAGCCCCGGGCGACGACCCGGCGAAGGGACCCACCAGGAAGACGAGGAGCGGTCCCTCGCCGTCGAACCGCCGGACGGAGGCCTCCAGCGCGTGGCGGGGGTCGGTCGGGGCCTCGTAGCGCCAGCCCTGCTTCGTGGCCGCCCTCGCCAGCCGGTCCTCGAGATCGCCTTCGAGCCGGGACGCCCGGATCCGGCCGTCGGGTCGCGTGCCGTAGAGCACGAGGCGGGTGTCGATGGCGCGCGCGCGAAGCGCTTCGACCAGGCGCAGGGCGTCCCGTTCGTGGCGTCTCGCCTCCGCCTTCGCCGCGCGCCCCCGGTCGAGGACCACCACGGCCTCGTCGGCCGTTGCCGGGCCGGCGAACAGGAGGACCACGAGGAGCGGGACGGTCGCGGCGGCGAGGAGACGGTGGAGCATGCACCCTGTTCTACCGTCCGCGGGGCCCGGCCTCCCGCGCCGCGCCACCGCCGCCGTCAGCGGCCGCAGAGACGCCGGAACACGCAGGTGCGGCAGCGGCTCTCGTCGTCCGTCATCGGGAAGTCCGACACCTCGGCCACGTTGCCCTCCAGGTCCGAGAGCCGCGCCTGCATCCTCGCCATGCTCTCCCGGATCTCCTCCCGCGCGGCGCGCAGCCCTTCCACGGTGAGGACCGAGTCGTGGACCTTGACCTTCGGACCCAGGTACACGAGGTGCGTCCGGAGCTGGGACGGCGCCACGCCGTGCTTCTCCTCCATGTAGAGCGTGTAGCACGCCATCTGGAGGCGACTGCTCTCCGGGTTCACGGCGCCCGTCTTCCAGTCGTAGAGCTCGGCGCCGCCTTCCTCCGTCCGCCGGGCGAAGTCGGGGGCGGCCCAGATCCCCACGCCGTCGAGGTGGAACTGGTCCAGGTGCTCGATTGGGAGCCACCCCTTGGGATCGGAAGCGCCGATGCGAGCGAAGGTGTCGCTCTCCAGGAAGCCCCGGAGCGCCTGGCGCCCCTTCTCGCTCGTCCGGACCCACTCGTCCTTGCTCACCGGATCCTCGTACTCGTGCTCCATCAGCCCGAAGTTGCGCTTCGGATTGTCCCGGTAGCGCTTCGTGAGGCTCTGTCGGTACTGATCCCGCATGGTCTGGGTGAGCCGCTCGACCTCGTGGTCGACATCCGGTGCGGCCTCCCCGAGCTGCAGGTGGCCGTGCGTCGCGCGTTCCTGCATGTGCTTGAGGATCATCTCGATCGACTCGTGAACGGCCGAGCCGACCCACGCCCACCGGCTCGTGAGGTTCTTCAGCACGTAGGCGAGGCGCGTCTTCGGCTGCGCGTTCCGCTCCCATCCGCCCCACGCGCCGTAGTACTGCCACCAGTAGGAGCGGAAGCACCGCTGGAACGTCGCGGCCCGGGAGTTGGACCAGGAGAAGGTGTTCTCGAGGGTGCCCACGCGCGCAGCATAGGGGCAGAGCGCTTCCGGGGCCACCGGTCGCGTGCGTCCGGACCGGGTGACTCATGAAGGCGTGACCTGGAACGCGCGCGTAGGCAGGAATCTGGCCACATAGGACGATTGCGTGCCGTCGACACGCAGGACCGCGCGCCCTCCGGGATGCTCCGGTCTACTTCACCTGGACGGTCAATCGGGCCTGGGTCGTCTGGCGCGTCGTGACCACGACGTGCGGCTCGTCCCCGCTCACGGTCCAGCCGCCACCGCGCACCGTGATGGTGTACGGGCCGGGTGCGAGATCCGGGACGCGCGCGACGCCGTCCAGATTCGAGCGTCCGACCTCGCCCTGGAAGATGCTGACCAGGCTGAGGGTGCGCTCCACGACGTGTCCCGCCGCGTTCCGCAGGCCGACGCGGACCCCCGCGACGGGCGTGCCGCCCTCGTCCACGACCGCCACTTCCACGACACCGCCCACGGACAGCATGCCGTCCACCGCGGCGCCGTCGCGGCCGATCTCGACCTGCTGCCGCGACGGCGCGTAGCCGCGCGCCTCGAAGCCCACGGCGTAGCGGCCGGGCTCGAGGCCGGTGACCGCGTAGCGACCGTCGCTTCCCGTCGTCACCAGCGAGAAGAGATAGACCGGCCGACCCGCGTCGTCGAGCAGCGAGATCGTGGCGTCCTCGACCGGCGCACCCTGATCGTCCACGACGCGGCCCTGCAAGGACACGCCCGTCTGCAGCCGGAAGGTGCCCAGGTCGGTCACGTCTCCCGTGCCGATCTCGAACGAGTCGCTGAGCATGCCGGCGTGCCCGCTTCCGCTCACCCGTATCTGGTACCGGCCCGGCTCCAGGCCGCCCGCCACGAAGTAGCCCCGCGGGTCCGAGGTGATCTGGGCCTTCACACGCCCCCAACCCTGCTCGCCTCCCGCCGTGACCGACTCCACCTGGATCCACGCGGCCGAAACGGGCGTCCCGTCGAGCATCACCAGCTGCCCGCGGACCGTACCCGCGCCGAGCTCGATCTCCACGGGCGGCACCTCGCCTTCCTCCGGCACGTCGACCCGCTCGGTGGCCCGGACGCCGTCGTCCGTGGCGATCTGCACCGTCACGCGTCCGGGCTGCACTCCCTCCGCGCGGAACGCGCCCTGCGAGTCCGTGGTGACCGCCACCATGGACTCGTACCCGCGCCCGTCGATCACGGAGACCATCGCGCCGCCGACCGGCTCACCGCCTCGCCGCACGACGCCGGTCACGACCTGCGTTCCCTCGGAGGTGCCGAGTCCCAGGTCGACGGTCGCCACGGAGCCGTCGTTCACGGCGATGCCGGATTTCGACACGCCACCGGCACCGAGCTCGATCCTGCCCGTCGAGACGGACCAGCTCCCCGCGGCGAGCCCGCCCATTCGGTAACGCCCTTCGCCGTCCGTGACCGTCGTCTTCGGGTGGAACCAGTTCTGGCAGACGTTGATCTGCTCGCCGGCGACCGGCGTCTCGCCGCGCGTGACCCGGCCCTCGATGGCCCCCCCGCGCAACATCCGAACAGTGAGCTCGGCAGGCGCCGTTCCGCTCGTGAGGTCCACGTCCACCGTGCGCGCCGCGAACGACGCGTGCTCCACGTGGAGCTTCACTGCCTCCAGCGGCAGCCCCGTCAGCCGGAAGGCGCCGTCCGTGTCCGCCCGCGCGTACTGCTCGCGCCTGGGACCGCCCGGCATGCCGCCCATCCGGACGTAGATCTCGGCGCCTGCGAGATGCCGGCCGTCCGGGTCGATGACGACGCCGGTGAGCGTGGCGCTCCCCGGCAGGACGATCTCCACGGAGACGGTCTCGCCGACCTTCACGGTGACCAGCTCGTCCGCTGATACGTCGCCCTCGTCGCCGGTGACCGACAGGTTCCAGGTGCCGGGCGAGAGCTCGACGCGCCCCTTCCCGTCCTCGCTCTGGACGGGGTAGCTCACCGAGTACACGTAGCCGAACGGCTCGGGCTTGAACGGGCGGACCTCGTAGCGCGGCACGGGCGTGCCGTCCGGTCGCTTCACGACCACCTCGACGAGACCCGCGCCGCCGAGTTGGAGGCGGACTCCGCCTGACGGCGACTCGACCGGGTTCTCCTGGGCGTCCCCCAGGCCGTCGCTCCCGGCGATGACCCAGTACTTGCCCTTGCGCAGGCCGTCGAGGGTGAAACTCCCGTCTTCGGCCGTGCGCACGGTCAGGGAGTTCACGAACGAAGGCTGGTGGAGCCCGATGACGAACGCGCCTTCCACCGGCCTCTCGTCCGGGCCGACCACGATCCCGGTGATCGAGGCGCCGAGCTCCAGTCGGAAGGCGATGCGGCGCACGCGTCCCTCGGCAACCGTGACGTTGGGCTGGGCGGCGACCTGGAAGCCCGTCGCCATCGCGACGACGTCGTACGTCTCCGGTGCCAGGCCCAGCATGTCGGCCTCTCCGCGTGCGTTCGTCGTGGCGCGACGCTCGAAGACGCCCGTCGTGCCGCTGAGCTCGGGGCCGATCGAGAGGTGCAGGCCCCACGGAATCGTCGTGATCAGCACCTTCGCACCTGCGATGGGCCGTCCGAACTCGTCCGTGACCTTCACGATCAGCCCGTCCGTCGCCGCCCTACGGCTTGCGAGATCGAGGGGCTCCACCTCCGTCGTCGTTCCCTCCGGCACGCTCGGCACGACGGTGGTGCGCCCCTGGTACTCGGGATGCGTGGCACGCACCTCGTGGGCGCCGGCGGGCAGGCCCCGGACCTCCCACGCGCCGTCCGCCTTCGTGCGCACGCCGCGGTCCCCAGAGAACGGGGGGAGCACGACGCGCACCCGCGCCGCCGCCAGTGGCGCGCCGTCGCCGGTCACGAGCCCCTTCAGGGCCGCCGTGCCCAGGCCGAGGTCGAGCACGCCCACGGGCTCGTTCGTGACGAAGGCCGCTCCCTCGACCGGCGCCGTCGCGTCGGACCGACCGGCGAGCGTCGGATCCACGAGGAGGTCGTCTCCCTCCTCGACGGCCGTCCCCCGGTCGACCGCGTCCCCGGTGAAGAGTCCGAGTGGATCCACGGTGAACAGGAGGACGACGATCAGCGCAAGGGTCAGCACGGGGACGATCAGGGGACGCGACATGGCGGATCTCCGCGGGGAAACTGGAGAGGCTGTGAGGGAATCGACCCGGGGCTTCGGCCGGCTGTGGAACCGCGATGTTGTGTTGCGGCCACCCTCGAGCCGCCTGCGCCACCTCGGCGGCTCGTACCTCGCGCCGTCGCGCGAGGTACCGGGTGCCGTGGTCAGCGACGCACTGGATTGCCGATACACCGGGGCATCGCCTGCTCCGCGCGCCTCGACTCGCGGTCCCTCGCACGGCCTCGGACCCACGGCCCACGCCTTCACAGCCTCTGAGCGTACCGCCGCGCGCGGCCGGAGGGCCGGGGGATCGGGGCGAGGAACGGTGGCTTTCGCGACGGTTGCCCGACCCTCTCACGCCCCACACGGGAGAGCGGC
>JAUXCH010000414.1 GCA_030618975.1 Planctomycetia bacterium | reverse complement strand
GCAGCCACGCGGGATCCTTCGGGAGGATCGTGAAGTGGAGCAGGTGGTAGACGACGAACGCGAGGAGGGCGAGGCCGCTCCAGATCATCGTCCGGGAGAAGATCGTGGACTCGAGGGGCTCCTGCCGCGCGTAGCCGACCGGCCTGGCCTTCCAGTTCTTCAGCGTCAGGGTGGCTCCCACCAGCACGTGCACGGCGAAGATCGAGAAGAGACCGATGCGGATGACCCAGAGGAAGCCGCCCAGCCCCTGAAGGTGCGCCGCGTAGGCGTTCAGCGACTCGCGCCCCAGGAAGACCTGGAGGTTTCCCAGCATGTGCCCGATCACGAACAGGAGCAGGAGCCCTCCGGTGATCCCCATCAGGAACTTGAGCCCCACGGAGGACGTGAGGCCGCGTGTGATCCCGCTCATGAGAACCCTCCCGGAAGCCTGCCGTGCGCCGACGCGCGGGCCGGATTCTAGCGGGGGGGGCGTTTCGAGCGGGAGGGATCCCTGACACGGGATCCCCGTTCTCGTCAGTCCTCGGTCCGGCGGCGCGCCATGCGCGCGACGAGGGCCATCCCGAAGGCGGCCACGACCTCCAGGACGATCACGCAGTACAGGACCGCGTGCGTGCCCAGCCGCTGCTGGATCCAGACCGCCGCGGTCATGCCGACGATGGATCGCACCCCCACGAGGCCGAGGTGGGCGTCGAGATACGGGCCCGGGTCGCGGTCCCCGGCCAGCTGGATGGGGCCGAGGCTCCACCCCAGGAACACGCCCGACATGGCGAGACCGAAGATGGCGTAGCCCACATACATGCCCTTCGTGCCGTCCAGCGCGATCAGTGCGGCCGGGAACAGGGCCAGCGTCAGGAACGCGAGCACGTTCAGGCGGAGGATCCCGATCCGATCGGACAGCCGTCCCAGGAACGGTCCCGCGAGCACCATGACGATCCAGAACAGGGCGCCCTTGGCGTAGGAGACCTCCGCGTAGGAGACCTGCAACTCGTCGATCAGGTAGATCGGGAGCACGGGCATGAGCATCAGGAACCCGAGCCCGTAGGCCATGAAGCAGGCCTCGAACGCGAGGAAGAGCCGGTCTTCCCTCAGGGCCTGCCAGGGCGAGGCGTGGTCCCGAACGGCCGGGGCCGCGCGCACGACCCGCCGGCGTCTCAGCCGGGACCAGTGGAGGTACCCGTAGACGCCTGCGACGCCGGCCAGCGCGTAGAGCCACCGCCACGACCCGGGCCATTTGTCGAGGAGCCAGCCGGCAGGCAGGGCGACGGCCACGAGCGCCAACGCGTGTACGGCGTTCGCCGTGCCGAAGCGGCGCCCGCGCGTCGCGGGCGCGTAGTTCCGGGCGAGGAGCCCGTTCTGCACGGGCACGAGCAGCATCTGCACGCCGCTGCAGGCAGCGACCAGCAGGATGAACGGCAGCGGCTCGGCGGGGAGGGGGCCGAGGAGGGGGAGCAGCAGCAGGAGGTGGACCGGAACGGCCAGCCGCCTGAACGGGTGGCGGATCCACCCCCGCCGGGGGTCGGCGGGGTTGCGGATCACCACGACGGTCTGGGCCAGCGCGGGGATGAGCATCAGCGCGAGGATGTGCCAGGGGCTGGCCCCGAGGGTGCCGACCGCGAACTCCGCATTGAGCAGGAAGACGCCGCTGAGCACACCCAGGCCCACCATCGCCCGGAGGTGGTGGAACGCCGTGTAGCGATCGTAGAACGCCGGCGTCCCGGCCGGGCGGCTCAAGGAGACTCCGCGCTCACGCCGTACTCGGGCTCGTCCCCGAGCTGCGCCTCGGGCACGGCGCTCTCCTCCACGACGCGCACGGCGCGCCGTCGGTCGATGTCGGCCACGATCGCGAGGTGGTGGCGCGTGTGCACGTCCGCGAAGCGGATCCAGCACGGCGCGTCGAAGTCGCCGAGCTGCGGGTGGGGCAGGACGCCTTGCGCCTCGCGCAGGCGGTCGGTCCGGGCCCGGAGCTGCTCGGACCTCCGGGTCGCGTCGCCAAGAGCCACGCGCAGGCGGTACCGAACGGGCCGCGGGTCGGGGAGAGCGGCCTCCGGCGCGCGGCCGCGCCCGCGGGGGATCCAGCCGGTGACCAGCACGAGGCGACCGAGGAGGCGGGGACGGCCGGACGGCCGGATCTCCTCCGAGCGGCCCCCTTCGAGCGCCTCGGCGCGCCCGAAGAGCAGGTCGAGGGCCCGGAGGACGTGGTCCACGTGCTGCGCGGGGCTCCACGCGGAGACCGCTTCCACCCGCGGGTAGAGACGCTCGTCGGGCCAGTCGAGCACAGCGGCCGTCTCGTCGAGACGGGCGGCGAGACGTTCGAGGTCGCGGGCGGGATCCATGGGGCCCCGCCCAGGATACGTCCTTCCTCGCGCCCACGCCCAGACGGTTGCTACGCGGGCCGGGCAAACTGCGTTTCCCGGCAGGCGCTGGGTACCTTGAGCGGCCACGCCACGAACCCCACGGCAGGACGAAGGACGTCATGTACAACTCCCTCCCCAAGCTCGATCCGCCCACCAACGAGCCGGTGCGCCCCTACCTCCCCGGCGACCCCGAGACGCAGTCGCTCAAGAAGCGCCTCGCCGAGATGGCGGCGGAGACGATCGAGATCCCGCTGATCATCGGCGGCAAGGAGGTGCGGACCGGGAACCTCGCCGAGAACGTCTGCCCGCACGACCACCAGACCGTCCTCTGCCGCTACCACACGGCCACCCCCGAGGTGGTCGAGGACGCGATCCGGGCGAGCCAGGAGGCCTGGAAGGACTGGTCCGCCATGTCGGCGACGCACCGGTTGGCCATCTTCCTCCGGATGGCCGAGCTGCTCGCTGGTCCGGACCGCGACACGGTGAACGCCGCCACGATGCTCGGGCAGTCGAAGACCTGCCACCAGGCCGAGATCGACTCCGCCTGCGAGCTGATCGACTTCTACCGCTTCAACCCCTACTACGCCCTCTGCCAGCTCTACCCCGACCAGCCCATGAGCCCCCAGGGCCTCTGGGACTACGTCGAGTACCGGCCGCTCGAGGGCTTCGTCTTCGCGATCACCCCCTTCAACTTCACGTCGATCTCGGGGAACCTCCCGACGGCACCGGCGATGATGGGCAACACGGTCCTCTGGAAGCCGGCCTCGTCGTCCGTGCTCTCCAACTACTACCTGATGAAGATGTTCGAGAAGGCGGGATTGCCGCCCGGCGTCATCAACTTCGTCCCCGGCCGCGGCGCCTCCGTCGGCGACCCGGTGGTCGCCTCGCCCCACCTGGCCGGGATCCACTTCACCGGTTCGACGCCCGTGTTCCAGAACATGTGGCGCACGATCGGCGCCAACATCGCCCGGTACCGGACCTACCCGCGCATCGTCGGCGAGACCGGCGGCAAGGACTTCATCTTCGCCCATCCGTCCGCGGACGTGGCGATGCTCGTCACGAACGCGCTGCGCGGCGCGTTCGAGTTCCAGGGCCAGAAGTGCTCGGCCGCGAGCCGCGTGTACATGCCCAGGAGCCTCTGGCCCGACTTCCGGGACCGGCTGGTGGCCGAGGTCGGTCGTATCAAGATGGGCGACATCCAGGACTTCTCGAACTTCTGCGGCGCGGTGATCGACGAGGCGGCGTTCGACACGATCACGTCCTACATCGATCACACGCGGGCCACGCCGGGCGGCACGATCCTGTGCGGCGGCGGCTACGACAAGTCGAAGGGCTGGTTCATCGAGCCGACGGTCATCGAGTGCGCGGACCCGCGCTTCAAGACCATGGAGGAGGAGATCTTCGGCCCCGTGCTCTCGATCTTCGTCTACGAGGACGACAAGCTCGACGAGACGCTCGAGCTCTGCGACACGACGAGCCCGTATGCCTTGACGGGGGCCGTGTTCGGGCAGGACCGCGTCGCGGTGGAGAAGATCACCAACCGGCTCCGCTTCGCGTCGGGCAACTTCTACATCAACGACAAGCCCACCGGCGCGGTCGTCGGACAGCAGCCGTTCGGCGGCAGCCGCGCCTCGGGCACGAACGACAAGGCCGGCAGCGTCACGAACCTGCTGCGCTGGGTCAGCATGCGGACGGTGAAGGAGAACCTCCTGCCGGCGACCGACTGGCGCTACGGCTTCCTGGGGTCCTAGGACCTACCGTTGACCCGGATCCTGTTCGTGCCTCAGGGGCTCCCCCCCGTCCTGGGAGGATCCCACCGGCACGCGTGGGAGGTCGCGAAGGCGATCGCGGACCTCGGACACGAGGTCCGCGTCGTCGCCTCGAACCAGGCGGGCGCCCTGGAGGCGAGGCGCACCGCGTCGGCACGCGCGTTCGGGCCGCGCGAGGAGCAGCGCGGCACGCTCTCCGTGCGCCGCGTCCGGTACGCGGGAGCGCTGTCGCTCTTCCTCGTGCGGTCGCGCGTCGTCCGGCTCCCATGCCGCGGGCTCATCCGGCGCGCGCTTCGCAGCCGGTACCGCCTCGCGTTCGAGCGGGAGATCGAGGCCGAGATCGAGCGGTTCGAGCCCGATGTCGTCCTGACCATGAGCGCCCTGGAGGAGAGTGTCCGCGCCGTCTTCCGGATCCGCCGGCGGCGCTCCTACCCCGTGGTCTACGTGCCCCTGCTGCACGTCGAGGACGAACCTGTCGACGCCGCGGAGGAGGCCGCATGCTTCGCGGCGGCGGACGTGGTCGTCACGAACACGGAGTTCGAGCGGCGCGTCGTCGCTGACCGATACGGCGTACCTGTGGACCGTGTCGTCACCGGCTGGCTGGGCCAGGCCCCCGTGCCTGACCGGGAGACGCGTTCCGGACAGCACGTGCTGTTTCTCGGCCGTCTGCACCCCCAGAAGGGGATCGGTACCCTCGTCGAGGCCATGCAGAGCCTCTGGGCGGACGGTCGCGCGCGCCCCCTCGTCCTCGCAGGTGTTCGGGGTCCGGACACCGCCAGCATCGAGGCGCTGCTCCGGGCGCTGCCCGACGCCGACCGAGACCGGGTGCGTCTGCGTGCGAACGTGACGGAGGCCGAGAAGGATGTCCTCCTTCGCGATGCGACGTGTCTCGTCCTGCCGTCACGGAGTGAGTCGTTTGGGCTCGTGTTCCTCGAGGCGTGGGCGCGGAGCATTCCCGTTGTCACGTGGGACCTGCCCGTGTTCCGCGACATCGTGACGCACGAAGAGGATGGCCTCCTCGTCCCGCCAGATGACG
>JAUXCH010000981.1 GCA_030618975.1 Planctomycetia bacterium | reverse complement strand
CTTGCAGCCCTCCCCGGCATCCCTCCCCAACCGCCCTCCCCGGGCGTACGTTCACTCCCCCATGAAGATCTTCGAACCTCACATCCACATGTTCAGCCGCGTGACGGACGACTTCGAGAAGATGGCGCTCTGCGGCATCCGCGCCGTGCTGGAGCCCGCGTTCTGGCTCGGGCAGAACCGGACGTCGGTCGGGTCGTTCATCGACTACTTCGACACGATCCTCGGTTGGGAGCGGTTCCGCTCCGAGTCGTTCGGCATCCACCACTTCTGCACGATGTCCATCAACCCGCGCGAAGCCAACGACGACCGGGTGAACGACGGGGTCGTCGAGATCCTGCCGCGCTACCTCGAGAAGGACGGCGTGGTCGGCATCGGCGAGATCGGGTTCGACGACCAGACCGACACCGAGGAGCGGATCTTCCGGGCCCAGATCGCCCTGGCCATCGAGCACGGGCTCCCGATCCTGGTGCACACCCCCCACCGCGACAAGCTGGGAGGGTTCCGTCGCTCGATCGACGTGGTCCGGGACATGGGCATCCCGATGGAGCACGTCCTCCTCGACCACGGCAACGAGGAGACGATCAAGATCACGCGCGACCTCGGCTGCTGGTCGGGCTTCTCCATCTACCCGAACACGAAGATGAGCCCGCAGCGCATGACGAAGATCGTCCAGGAGTACGGCACCGAGCGGATGATCATCAACAGCGCGGCGGACTGGGGCGTCTCCGACCCCCTCATGATCCCGCGCACGGTCCTGAAGATGCAGCAGGCGCGGATCCCCGACACGGAGGTCGAGCAGCTCGTCTGGCACAACCCGGTCGACTTCTTCGCACAGAGCGGGCGCCTCGACAAGGCGGCCCTCGACTGGCCGGCCCGGTCGAACCTGCGCGAGACCTGGGAGGGGAACTCGCCTCTCCGTGGCCAGGACCCGGACGCGATGTAGCCGTGGGCACCTCGGATCTCCAAACCCTGCTCGATCCCCTCCTCGACGAGGCGTCCCGCACCTGGTTCGCCAACGCGCGAAGGGACCTGGAGAAGCGCGGCGCGGGGCACCTCCCCGTCCTGTGGGCGCAGCTCGCGCGCCGTCTCGGTCGCACGCGGCTCGAGGCGGGCGTCGTCCGCGAAGGCGAGTGCGAAGCCGACCTCGGCGCCTGGCGCGCCTGCGACGGCGGCGGCCTGATCCTGATGCGAGACGCCGAGCCCGACGAGGCCACGGTGCTCGACCTCTACCTCCACGGCGACCTCGAGGAGCGCGCGATCGTGCTGCGGTGCCTGGCCTTCCGGCCCGTCGGGGACGCGACGGTGCGCCTCTTCGGCGAGATGCAGCGCACCAACACGGTGATGCACTACGAGGCCGGTGCCCTCGACTCCAACCTCGCCGTACGCGCCCTCGGCGCGGGCGGTGACGACGCGGGGTTCACCCGCCAGGACTTCGAGCGTGTCGTCCTGAAGCTCGCCTTCCTCGACCTCCCGCTGTGGCGGATGTTCGGCGCCCTCGAGGAGTCCACGCCGAGCCTCGCCGCGATCCTGCAGACGTACGCAGCCGAGCGCGAAGCCGCCAACCGGACGGTCTGGAAGGACACCTACCGGATCCTCGGCCACGCGCCCGTGCCGGGCGCGGCAGCCCGCCTCCTCGGCGGCATCGAGCACGGCGACGACGAGACGCGCCTCGCGGCCGCGGAGGGTCTCCTGGCCCTCGGCCG
>JAUXCH010000365.1 GCA_030618975.1 Planctomycetia bacterium | reverse complement strand
GTCTCCCGGCCACCCCCAGCGCGGTGGAGGAGCCTGATGCGTCCGACGCGATCACCGAGGAGGTGCTGGCCCTCGTCGCGGACGAGATCGCTGCTCTCGAGCGTGCGACCGAACCTGCGGAGGGAACGTCGCGAGACGAGGTCGAGCGCCGGTTCGGGCCGGGCCGTGCGGCCCAGCGCCCCGCGAAGGTGCGTCTGGAGGTTCTCCCCGACTCGCCCTACAGGGCCTACGAGCTTCTTCCTCCCCGAGTTTCGGACGGTCCACCGGACGCCGTTCTCTTCGTGCGGTACGACGGGGACTGGAACGTCAGGCGGGCACACTTCCTGAACCCGTATTCGACCAAGGGCCGCCCGCTCGTGGTTGGGATGCAGGTGCCGCTTGCAGAGCGCCACCGCGAGGCAACGCGGAGACTTGCGCAGATGCGGCGAATCCGGGAGGAAGTGCGGCGGCGGTTCGGAGAGTAGGGGCGCCGTCGTCCCAGGGTTGCCGGTAGTGAGGTGACCTGGAACGGACAACCCCCGTGTTCGCCGCGGGACGCGTCGTGAGGGTCGGGGCGAGCCGAGTCGTACCCTTCGAGCGACACGTGCTCTGGAGGCGCAGAGCAGCCGTCTGAGGTCATGTTCCCGGATGCTGTCTCCAGCCGGCCTCGCACCACGGGTGGCGGTGTGGTTCAAGAACCCGGAGCCCGGGGCTTGCCGGGTGGGCGGCCCCCGTCCGCGTCCGATTCCGTGACCTTACGTCCCGGTGACGGAGGCTCCCGACGATCCGCCCAGACCGAGGCCCGATAATCCGTGTGACCTGGGGACCCCCGATGCTCAGGATGCTCGTGTTCACAGTGATCCTCGCGCTGGTGGCCGTCGCCGCGTGGCTGCTCCTGGGACCGGAGGGTCATAGGCCCTCCCGGCACCGGGGGGCTGGCGAGAGAGACGCGAGCGAATCGCCGTCTCCTCCGGTACTGCGCGGAGGCAAGCCGGAAGCCCCGGCCGCCCCCGGTGGGCAAGAGGATCGGGACGGCGCGACCGCCGATCCGGCCGAGGAGGCGATCCGGGTCGAAGGTCGCGTCATCGATGAGCGCCGCCGTCCCGTGGCCGGTGCCGCGATCACGGTCCGCAGGGGTGGGGAGATCGTCGCGAACACGAAGAGCAACGCTCAGGGGGAGTTCGTGGTTTCCCCCGGTTCCATGCCCGCCACGATCGAGCTGGCCGGCCTGCAAGTCATCGAGGGAGACCGGTGTGCTCGCATGTCCCTCTACCTTCGCCCTCGGATGCGGCGCGCCTTCAGCCTGGGTTCCCTCGTGCTCAGGCCGACGTCCCGTCTGGACGCCCTCGTCACCGTGGACGGCACGCCCGCTCCCGGAGCACGCGTCGTCGTGATGGATGCTCGAGACACTCGAAGCACGGGGCGGATGGCTGAAGCCCGCACCGACGGACGCGGCCGCGTGCATCTCGGCGGACTCGCCGCCTCGCGCGTTCGCGTCTTCGCCCACGTGGAGGGCCGAGGCCGGGGGATGGTCGAGAGCAGTCTTCCGCCCGAGAGCGTGCCCGTTCGGATCGAGCTCCCCCCCGACCGCACTCTCGACGTAACCGTGAAGCACGCCGTCACCGGTGAACCCGTTTCCGGCGCCGAGGTCTTCGTGTCGGGTCGTGGAACCACGCATCCGCCGCTGGGCACGGGCTGCCTGCCGGAGTTGCCGCCGCTGCACACCGACCAGGCCGGGTACGTGCGCGTCACCGGACTGCCGGCAGGGCATCTCCGTCTCGTCGCACGTGGCCCGGCGTCGGGGTTGCCCGCGCGGCAGAGCGTGTCGGTACCGCCGGAGGCCACGGAGGCCGAGGTCCTGCTCCATTCGCATCGCAATCTCCGTTTTCCCATACGTCCCAGCAGCGCGGGTGCGCCGGCCGAAGGTACGCCGCTGGAAGTCGTGCGCTACCAGCCTGTGGCGGGCGATGACGATGGTTCGGTGAGGGCCTACGTCGCAGACGATCACGTCGTGATCGAGTCCTTCCCGCCCAACTTCGACTGGGGGCACGTTCTTGCACCCGATGGCCGGTGGGCTTCCTTCCGAGCGCCCGCTCCGGTACCCGGGAGGACGGTGGAAGACGTCTTCTTCCGGCCTTCCCGCGACGTGATCGTACGTCTCACGACCACGGACGGACGGGTACTCGCGGGCGAGTGGCTGTGGCTCCTCATTCGACCTCGCGGACGCGGGGTGCCGCAGAGGACGGACGAACGAGGCTTGGCGACGTGGCCCCGGCTGCAGGGCGAGCGCGCTATCGTGATGTGGACCCCGGAGGAGCGTGGGTTCGGTACGCCTGTCGCGGAGGTGAAACTCGGTACGCTCGGCGATGTCACCCAGGCCGTCGTCGAGGCGCCGGCGAGAGTCCGCATCGCTGTGACGATCGACGGCAAGCCTGGGCTTCCAGTCGCCTACAGCGTGCATGCTCCCGACACGGACCCGCGCCGTGCCGGGCAAGCGCGCGATGTCATAGACCCCGAGATCGAGGAGGACGTGGAGACAGGCGAGGTCGCCTTCCGCTGGTTGCCCCCGTCCGGCGCGAGCCCGTTTGAGGTCACGATCGATGCCGATGGGTACGCACCCGTCACGGTCGCACTGGCCCAGGCCGCAGACGGTACCTGGGAGGGGGTGGCAGCACTACGCAAGGCGACGGTACTGACCGTGCGTGTGGTCCCGCCGGAAGATCCCCGCTGGCACGTGATGCTCGAGCGCTGGGACGAGGGTGCTCGCGAGTTCCTCGCCGCGCCCAACGAGTCGAGCATGCGGCCGGCCCGCGGCGGGACGCGCGAGGTGCAGCGCTACGAGTGTCTGCGACCGGGTCGCTACCGGCTCCGGGAGTTGGTCACGAAGCACACGTCGGCCCCCTTCGACGTGGGCACGGGTGGCGTCGTCGTCGAAGTCCCCTTCGACCTCTCGGTCGTGGTGTTGGTGGAAGGCAAGGTGCTCCTGCCCGAGGGGGAGGATGCGGCGTTCGCACAGGTCGTCGTGGACAAGGAGACCGAGCCTGGGCGGATGCCCGAACGCCCCACCTACGTCTCCGCCGACGGCAAATTTCAGTATCGGGCGCTCCGGGGGCGTCGTTTGAAGTTCCGGGTCACTCATCCGCTACTGCGCGCCGCAGCAGGGGGAGGTGTGCAAGAGATCGTCGTGGGTGAGGAGACCCCCGTGCTGAGGCTGGAAAGAGGGGTCGAGGTCGTCTTCCGGATCGAGGGCAGTGACTTCACGACGCCGGCGCCCGACGCCCGCGTCTACGGCGGGCCGCACTTCAGCGGCCCGGTGCTCGTGCGCGCAGCGCCCGCGGACGAGTGGACGTCGGAGATCCCGGCGCTCCACGCGCTCGGGCGCGAGGGCACGTTCCGCCTCGCCATCCAAGGGCCTGGACGCTGGACGCTGCGCGTCGAGATGGAGGGCCACGTACCGATCGACCTGAAGTCCGTGGAGATCAAGGAGGGCGTGAACGACCTCGGCACTCTTCAACCCGTGCGCGGCGCCCGACTCCGTCTCCTGCTGCAGGCCTCCGGGGGTGCTCTACCCGCGTTCGTCCAGGCTAAGGCGGTCTACATGGGCGAGGTCCCCTACTCCCGAAGCGCATGGAAGGTCGAACCGGGCGATCCCCCCTACGTCGTCATCGAGGGACTAGGGCCAGGTCGCTTCCGCGTCACCCTGTCGCTGCCCGAGGAACCGAAGCCGGGACGAGGGGGCACGGCGCCGCGCCCTCCCCAATACGTCCCCAGATTCGAGCAGGAGGTCGAATCGGACGGCGAGCGCGAGATCGTCGTCGAGGTGGACTTGCGGTAGCCCGCACCCTCTGCCACGCGCCTCCACGCGAGCCCACGGTCGAAGTCCGGCCGCGGGGATCGCGTCAGGCCCTTGACCGACGGGTCTTCGGCTCCTTCTGTGCCGGCCCCGTGGCGGCGGCAGGTAGGTGAGCGACCACGAGTCGAGCGCCCGTGGGGCACGCCGTTCCTCGCAGCGCTCCTTGCCCTGGATGACCTGGGGACCACGTCTTGGCGCTGGCGACTCCCCGGGTCGGACCGCGGGCCGCTGTCGAGTGGATTGTGGCTGGTGCGAGGATCGCGGCAAGCTCGCCGCATTTCGCATGGCGACTGTATGGGCCCTCTGTATGGGTCCTCCCCCTGGGTAGGGGGCACTCCCCAGGGATCGGCCTCCGCTGCGTAACGGCCGATCCTCTACCCCGGACCCGGTCGCTTCGCGCACTGGAACTGGAGACGCCCCCCGTGGTCGATACGGGGGGGGGGCGTCGTGTTGGTCGGGGCGAGTCGAGACCACCCGTACCAGCGACCAACTCCGTGGGAGGGGTGCCGCTGGAGTCCTAGTCGACCCTTCTTGACCGACCCCTGCGGACAATCGCCATTGTTCGCCGGCGTTCGTAGCCCTATCATTCCCTGCTCAGCGCACCTATCAGGCGAGGGAGGTCCGATGCGCCACATTCTTCTCGGAGTCACGACCCTGATGATCCTGACGTGCGCGGGCTGCGGCGACGCGCCTGCTCCGGAGGAGCAGGGGACCCCCCCGAGACCAGCGACGACGGTCGAAGTGCCGGCGCAAGATGCGGATACGCCTCGTGCGATCGGCGAAGCGGTAGGTGCCCTCTACGTGGACACGATGGAGCAGGTGGTCGCGGCCTTGGAGGGCACTCCCGAGGTCGAGGTCGCGAAGGCGAAACTGGCGGAGATAAGGGCCCGCGCCGTGGACAATCTCGTTGAGCTCGGCCGGAAGCGTGCGGCGCTGGACGATGCCGGCAAGGCGGTCGTCACCCAGATGGTCCGTTCGGGCATCCGGCGCGTTCCTGCCGACGTGTTCAAGGCCTACTCGGCGGCGCACAAGCACTACATGGCGGCGGATCCCGAGACGGGGGAACTCCTCTCCTCGTTCAACGTGATCACCCAGTATGCCGACTTCGATCTCTTGGAGAAGCAGGCCCCGAAGGAGTTCGAGAGTCTCGATCTCGGCGAGTAGCCGCAGGGGGCAGGCGACGTTCGGCGGAGACTCCTCCGAGAGTTGCGTGCCTCCAGTGGGCTGGAATTGGAGTGAGCCTTGCCCTTCCGGACGAGGCTCGTAGGTGGTCGGGGCGAGCCGAGTCGTACCGTTCAAGCGACCCGTCCTCTGGAGGCTCCGCGTGGCTGTCTGAGGGCGGGTTGCTCTTCGCCTCCTGCCGCACGACAATCGTCCCGTCGCGCAGGCCCGTCTGGCCCGCATCACTGGAGAGGACGATGACCGCTGGCCGTGGACGCCGCACGTGCATCGCATCCGCCTTCTTCGCGTTCATGCTGGTGGCGGGAGGATGCGGCGGGGAGAAGACGGCTGGGGAGCCGAGCCCCGCAGCCGCCTCCGCTGGGTCTCGCCCTGGGTCGGAGCCCGATCCGCCCGATCTCGCTACGGCGGAGGAGATGGCTGAGTTGCGGCTCGCCAACGAGGTGGTCGCTGCTCTGCATCGGCAATGTGCGCCACAGCGCGGTACGGCCCGCGACGCAGTCGAGGTGCGCTTCGGCGAGGGGCGTCCCACCACGGGCCCGAAGGGCTTCCGAGATGGCCCGGCGGACTCCTCCTGCTGGGTGCATCTGCTGGACCTCCCACCTTTGGAGGGGCACGCCGCAAGCGCAACGCTCATCATCTTCTACGACGAGGAGTGGGCCGTACTGAGATCGATCTTCAGGAATCCGTACATGAG
>JAUXCH010000949.1 GCA_030618975.1 Planctomycetia bacterium | reverse complement strand
TGCGGAAGTGGACCGGCGGCAAGAAGCCCGTCTGGTCCTGCATCGAGTGCACGCACATCGGCAACCCGGACGCGAAGGCCACGCCGGCCCAGATTCGCGCCGAGGTGTGGATGGCGATCGTCCACGGCGCCCGTGGGCTGATCTACTTCGCGCACGAGTTCAAGCCGCGATTCTCCGAAGCGGCTCTTCTCGGCGACGCGGAGACGGCGCGCGCCGTGGGGGAGATCAACCGGCAGATCCAGGAACTGGCTCCGGTGCTGAACGGCCCGGTCCCGGAGGACGTCGTCCGTGTGCGTGTACGCACGGTCCCAAAGGATGCACCGGTCGACCTCACGGTCCGGCGCTTCCAGGGCCGGATCCACGTCTTCGCCGTCGCCATGCGGCCGACGGCGACCCGGGCGAGTTTCCACGTCCAGGGGGGGCCGCGGACTGCGCGCGCCCACGTGCTGGAGGAGAACCGGACCCTCGAGGTGAAGGAGGGTTCCTTCGAGGACTCGTTCGCACCGTACGGCGTGCACCTCTATCGCATCGAGTGAGAGCGCATCGAGTGAGGGAAGCGCTCCGGGACGGGAAGCGGGGCCGATCCGCGCAACCCCGGAGCCGGCGACGGGTTTGAGGAGCGATACCCCACACGACTTCCTGGAGCCGCTCGTGCATCGACTGCCGCCTTCCCTCCTCGTCGTCGTGCTCCTCCTCCTGGGACCGGCTTCCCTGCGCACGCCGTGCGCCGACGAGGAGACCCCGACGGAGCGGATGCGGGCCACCTCCGCGCGCTTCTTCGCCCAGTACGACCGCGACGGGGACGGGCGGCTCTCCCGCGAGGAGTACCCGGCCTTTCTCCGGTTCGCGTTCCGGCGGGCCGACGCGGACGGCGACGGCTACGTCACGCCTGCAGAGGATCTCGCGTCGCGGGTGGCCTTCCGGAAGGAGGTCGGGCCCCGTCGTCCGGGCGCCGGCATACGGCGCGTGCCCGAGGGCGTGACCGTGCACGCCGACCTGGCGTACGCCGAGGTGGACGGCACCACGCTGCGGCTGGATCTCTTCCTGCCCAAGTCGTCCACGAACCGACCGCCCTTGTTCGTGTGGATCCACGGGGGCGGCTGGACGCGGGGGAGCCGGAAGGGCGTCAACCCGCTGGTGCTACGCCTGGCCGGCGAGGGGTACGCCACCGCCAGCATCGACTACCGCCTGGGCGGGTTGGCCTCGCATCCGAAGCAGATCCACGACTGCAAGGGCGCCGTCCGCTGGCTGCGCGCGCACGCCGGCGAGTACGGCTACGACGCGTCGCGCGTCGCCGTCGGAGGCGGGTCGGCCGGCGGGCACCTCTCGCTCCTCCTCGGGCTGTCGTCGGGCGTCGAAGCGCTCGAGGGAACCGTGGGCGGAAACACCGGCGTCTCGTCGGGCGTCGAAGCGATCGTGGACCTCTACGGACCCGGCGACTTCCTCCTGTTCCGGAAGTCGTCGGCGCGATTTGCGCGCCGCGCACCGGAGGATCTTCTACGCGCCGCCACGCCCCTGGCCTACCTGACGGCGGACGATCCCCCGGTGCTCATCCTGCACGGGGACCGCGATCCGGTCGTTCCCCTCTCCCAGAGCCGGGAGGTCCACCGGCGCTACCGGGAGGCCGGCTTGACCTCGACGCTCCACGTCCTCGAGGGTGCGGGGCACGGCGGCAAGCAGTTCAGCGACGACGAACGCTTCCTGCTCGTGAAGTCGTTCCTCGACCGCCACCTGAGAACCGGGTCCGAGAGCACGCCCCGCCAGCCGACGCCCGCCGTCCCTCCCGCGGAGGGCGGGCGCCGATGACCCTCGCGGATCGCGCGATTCGTGCCGGGGGCGAAGGTCCACGATCTGGAGGACGGCCATTGACTAAATTTAGTCAAT
>JAUXCH010000897.1 GCA_030618975.1 Planctomycetia bacterium | reverse complement strand
GTCGCGTCGCGCTTCCCCCGAGACCGAGCCGGCGCTACCCTTGCCCCGTGCCCACGGCCCACACCCTCCGCCGCTGGCTCTGGCGCGCGAACGGCGTGGTGGCCCTCGGCGTGCTCGCCGTGTGGGCCACGGCGCTGCTCGATCGTCCCGGGCGGCGCCCGCTCCCTCCACTTCCCGAGCCCCTAGACGTCGTCGCACCGCACCCGCTGCGACCCGACGTGCCGTGGGCCGAGGTCGTGTCGCTCGGCCGCACGTTCCACGGGTGGGGCGAACGCGGGGCACACGCGCCGAAGGTCGTGGAGGAGCCCCGCGACGGCCGCCTTCCCCTGGCCGCCTTCAAGCTGATGCTGTGGGCCCACGACCCCGGGGGCCCGGACACGATTCTGCTGAAATCGAAGGATCCAGCCCATTCAGAGCTGTTTCTACTGCAGGAGGGGAAGCCGGACCAAGGCGTTGCGATCAAGGGGATCGTACGCCGGGGACGCTGCGTCTTCATCACGGTCTCGCGCGGCGAGGAACGGTTCACGTACGAGGCTGTGGACCATGACGTCCTCACCGCGGCCGAGCGCCGAATCGTTCGCATCACACCGACGCGCTCTCCGGCGGACGACCGCACGCGCCTCGCCTCCAATGCGCTGCCGGCGGACCGCGTCGACGTGAAGGTGCTGCCGTTCTTTGGCCGGGACGGGCAGGTGGCAGGTGCGCGGGTCACCGGTATTCGTCCTGACAGTGCGTTCGCGCGGGCGGGACTTCGCGCCGGGGACGTCATCGTCGGCATCGATGGCGACACGTGGTCGAGCATCGCTCGATGCCGTGCGCGGCTCTCGAACGAGAACGGCGCGACCTCGCTTCGAATTCGTGGCGGCGCGGACGAGAAACCTCGGCGCGTCGTCATCGACTGCTGAACGGCGCAACTCGCTGCGCGCCAGGGACATGCGTACGAGGTCCTCGAGCTGGATCGAGGAACCTGCGAACGAGATTGCGTGGAGTCTGTTCAAGTTCCGGCTTGACGCTTGCAGAGAGAGAGAGCCGTATAGGAGAGGCTCAATCCTCTGGGGATCCGTCACGAAATGGCACGGGAGAGAATGATGATGGGCCATTCACGACCCTGAAGGAGAACGGGCTCCAAGGCCCGCCGCCCTCGGGGTAACGACAACAGCGAGGCGATACGCGCCTGCAGTCAGTAGACGTGTACCCGCTTCGAGCGTCCGTCCCAGGTTCGGATGCTCACGGAGTCTCCAGCGATCACACGAATGAAGTTCGTGTGAAGCAGGAGTGGCGCATGCCCGCTTCGCGTGAAGCGGCGTTCTTGACGAAGAAGACCCGAGGTGTGGAGGGGGAGCGATGCGAAAGAGCGCACGCTGGATTCCGTTGGCGATCGTGTCAGGTGTGTGCGTGACGGCAGCGGTGCTCATGGCTTCACCGCCCGACGCCTACAGCCGGGCGCTCGACGACCTGGAAGACAGTGACGCGGTCGCTCGCGCCGCCGCCGTCCAGTACTTCGAGAGCCTGGGGACGGGTCGGCTGGACGATCTCCTGGACGAACTGTCCCAGGACCATCCCCCGCTCACCACCTCCGGCCTGGCCGAGGCCGTCCGCAGCATCGGGATCGGCGCCGGCGACGTCACCGACGTGGCCCTGCTGCTGGACTCGGACGCCCCCCCGACGCGCCACGCTGCGGTCACGATCCTTGCCCTGCAGGCCGCCGCGGCCCGCTCGCACCTCGTGAGCGTGGCTGAGAGCGCGTCGGAGCCGGCGACGATTCGTGCCGCCGCCGCCCTGGGGCTCGGCGCGGCCGGTGCTCAGGCTCGCTCGACGCTGCGCGCGCTGCTTCGCGACGAGGACGCGCCGGGCGTGGCCCGAAAGGCCGCGCTCCGGTCCCTGGCCCTCATCTCCAGGGATGGGGCCGAGGACGTGAAGACGGTGGCCGCGAACACGAGCCTCCCGTGGCCGCTCCGCCTGGCGGCGATTAGGGCGCTGGGCCAGCCGACGGCGCCTTCGGCAGGGCCCCTCGGCCATCTCTTGACCTCGCGGGAGATCCCGGTCAGGGCCGCGGTCGTGGAGGCCTTCGTCTCCCGGGGCGGCGTTCAGGACCTCATGCGGGTCGCGAGCCGCCTGACGGACCTGGCCGCCGAGGTCAGGCTGGCGGCGC
>JAUXCH010000976.1 GCA_030618975.1 Planctomycetia bacterium | reverse complement strand
GTCCGGCGGTACGAAGCCGAGCCCGTACTGAGGGGGGACCTGCTGCGGGAGAGCCTGCAGCGGGGGGGCACGCCTCGGCAGGGGGCCAACGAGGACGACGACGGCGTACGGTGAGCGGGGGGCGGGAGGGGGAGCGGGCGTTGTCCCTTGCGGCGTGCCTGGCGCCGTACGAGGGAGGAGAACCGAGTCCGCCCGGACGACCTGCTGCGAACATGTGCGCTTTGGATGTGCGCCGAAGAGGACGCCGAAGACCCCGCCGAACCGACCCCTTCCCTGCGTGTCCAACGCTCCAGAGGAACGCCCGACACGTTCCGCGGGAACTGCTGTGGGCGTCCGTAAGATGTCCGCAAGGTCTTCCTGACACCCTTCCCGTCCCCCCGCCAGGAGAATCGCCGTGCAGAAGATCACCCTCCTCCTCGCCGCCGCCGCGCTCGCCGTCGCCGGCTGGCAGGCCTGGGAAGCCCAGGGCCTGCGGGACGACCTCGAGACCCAGGATCTCGAGACGACCGCGCTCCGCGGCGACGTGGACCGGCTCTCGAAGGAGATCGCCTCGATCCAGGGTCTGGAGGCCCCGGCCCCGCTCCGCACCGCGTCCGCCCCCACCCGGGCGACGAGCCCGGAAGACGACGGAGCGACGCTCGCGGCGCGCGGCGCCTCGCCCCAGGTGCTCGCCCGTCAGGTCCGCGACCTGCAGCACGAGCTGGAAGGCATGCGGGAGGACACCGCCCGGCTCGAGGAGAAGGTCGGGAAGAGCCCCCTCGGCCGCGTCTGGAAGCGCCCGAAGTTCATCACCGACATGAAGTCGGCGAAGGACGTACTCGACCTGAACGCCCGCCAGGAGGCCGACATCGCGCGCATCGTCGACGACACGAAGCGCGAGTTCGAGAACCTCTGGGAGATCCCCAACGACGAGGGGAAGACCTGGAAGGACGTCTCGCAGATGAAGATCCAGGAAGGCGGATCGGGCTTCGCGGTCGTCATGAGCAACATGGCGGCGCGGCAGGAGTTCAAGAGCTCGACGATCCCCGGCCGCACCGAGACCTACGGCGAGGCGGAGTCCCGCATCCGAGACCGCGGCACGGAGGACGTGAAGAGCGTCCTCACCCCCGAGCAGAACAAGACCTTCGACGACGCGCACACCGCCCCTCTCTTCGGGACCGGCTCTTCCTCGAACATGGTCGCGTTCACGTCGGTGACCACGAGCACGTCCGACTCGAAGGACGACTGACCCTCCCTACCCACGACGCGCGGACGCCCAACGCGCGTACCTACGACGCGCGTACACCTTGCGAAAGGTGTCGGTGTCAGAGCCGCGAAAGCAGCGCCTGCGCCGCGTCGCGGTGCGCCTCGCCGAGCACGTGCGGCACGGCGCCGACCGCGGCGGCAATGTCGCCGGGCGTCGCGCCGAGCCCTGCGCATGCGCGCATGTGGCCGAGGAGCGGTCCCTCCAGGTTTCCGAGCGCGGTGAGGATGCTCACCGCCAGCAGCTCGCGCTCGAGCAGGGTGAGCACCGGACGCGCAAGTACCTTCCCGTAGGCGAAGGCCTGGATCCACAGGGGCAGCTCGGGGTGGCGCGCCGCGAGCTCCTTCCGGATCCGGTTGGCCGTGCCCTCGTAGACCGCGTCGAAGACCTGCGGCCCGGTCGAACAAGGGGGGACCTCTTCGGCAGGCGGCTCGTGCGGGCCGAGGTGCGGCCGGGCGGCGCCGAGCGCCGCGATCGCCCGT
>JAUXCH010000634.1 GCA_030618975.1 Planctomycetia bacterium | reverse complement strand
GTGGTCTGGTTGACGTAGAGATCGGGCCGTGCGTCCCGCAGCGTCGCGATCAGCTCGAGCGCCGCCTCGAAGTCGCTCCCGAAGGCGCTCCCGGGGTAGCGGCCGCCGCCGCGGCGCACGCCGTCGAACTTGAAGTGGTTGGCGCCGTAGCGGCGGATCATCTCCAGGCAGATGGCCTCGAAGCGTGCGTAGTACCGGGGCGCGGAGAGCACGAAGCCGGCCTCCGTCGTCTCGTAGCCGGCGGCCTTGCCCGCCGCGAGCCGCTGCTGCCTGGGCTTCCCGTAGCCGCCCCAGGGCGACAGCCACACGCCCGGCGCTGCGCCGTAGGTCGCCGCGAGCTCCCGCACCTTCTCGAACCCGTTCGGCAGCCCCGCGTGGAAGTCCCAGAGACTCTCCGTGTCGTCCCACCCGTCGTCGAAGAGGAAGGAGTCGATCTTCGCGCCGCGCTTCCGGACCAGCTCCTCCCCGTAGGTCTTCACCACGTCCAGGCAGGCCGCCTCGTCGTACTTCGAGAAGTACCCGATGTCGTACCAGGAGTTGTAGTGGAGGAAGGGCCGGTAGGGGTGCGCGCGTTCGCGCTCCAGGTAGCGGAGGAAGGACCTCCGCAGCTGCCCCTCGGCGTACACGCCGACGACGGCGCCCAGCGACGTCGACTGCCCGGGCGACAGCTCGGTCTCGGTTCGCAGCGTGCACGTCACCCGAGGCGGACCGTCCACGTACGCCAGGCCGACCCAGCCGTGCGAGTCCGTGCCGCCGTCGGAGAGCCCCTGGATCTCGATCTCGTAGCGCGCTCCTGCGTCGTGGGCCTGGAGGTCGAGCCGGAACCGGTTCTCGGCGTCTTGCGACCCCGTCGCGCCGAAGTGGTCGTCCTCGGCGACGACCTGCCCGTCGGCCAGCAGCCTCGCACCGTGGATCTCCAGGCGGTGCCCGCCCTGCACGTACTGGAAGAGCACCTCGAGGGGACCGGCCTTCGGCACGGCCTCCGTCACGTCCCACCGCATCGCGCTTCGCTCGGGCCACGTGACGGTCTCCGGCGACCACGTGCCCACGCGCGTCGACTCGTACCCCGCGTCGTTGTCGGCCATGGGATGCTCGGCCGCCACGAAGACCCCGTCGAGCACCACGACGGAGCCCTGGACGCTGCCGACCCGGCGGGCGCCCGCGACCTCCGTGTCGAACAGCCGGATCTCGCGGATCGTCACGGGCTCGCCGAGCGCCTGCACCTCGAGGCGCGTGCGTACGTAGTGGCTCCCGTCCGTCAGCGTGGCGGACCAGCGCACCTCCACGCGGCCCGCCGGATCGACGAAGCGCGCGCCGAGGCGTCCCGGCTCGAAGGTCTCGTCCACGCAGCGCAGGCCCGCAGCCCCGAGGAGCGTGCCGCCTCCGAGGTCGAGCACGAAGAGCTCGCCCGCGAGATCCCAGGTCCGCCCGCGCTCCACGTCCCGGAAGCGCAGGGAGCCGGGACCGAACGCGTCCCGCGTCCACGTCGCCTCGAGCACCTCGTTGGCCAGGACGAGGCGTACGTCCGCGCGTGCCGGTGGCTCCGCCTGGGCGTCCGTGCCGCCGGCGGCGACGAGGAGGGCCACGGCGAGCGGAGCGGCGAAGGTGGCGAAAGGTCGGCGCATGGGTCTTCCTCCGGGCGAGAGGGTAGGATGCGCCGCGCATGAACACACGACAACATTCGCGTTCACACCCGTACTCGTGGGCGATCCTGCTGGTCGTCCTGGTGATGCCCCGGCCCGGAGCGTGCGAAGAGGAGGTGGAGATGGACGTCCCGATCTCGATCGTTCCCGCGCCCCTCCACCTCGAGCGTCGGGAGGGTGTCCTGGTCGTCGAGGGACCGTTCACCGCGACCGTGGACCCGAAAGCGAAGGCTCCGCGTGGACTGACGCGATTCCTGGGCGGTCTCTGCTCGCAGCCGGAGCCCGTGATCCGCATGACCCTCACCGGCGAGGGCGCCCCCGAACGGCTCGGCGACGAGGGCTACCTCCTCGACGTCGCGCCGGGAGGGATCACCCTGCGGGCGCGCGCCCCCGCGGGCTTCTTCTACGGCATCCAGACGCTTCGACAGCTCCTGCCGCCCGAGTCGGAGACCGAGGCGCCCACACCCGAGAAGCCCTGGCGCATCCCCGCCGTCCACATCGAGGACCGGCCCCGCTTCACGTGGCGCGGCATGCACCTCGACGTGGCCCGCCACTTCTTCCCCGTGGAGGACGTCAAGCGCTTCCTCGACCTGCTCGCGCTCTTCAAGCTCAATACCTTCCACTGGCACCTGACCGAGGACCAGGGCTGGCGCATCGAGATCAAGCGCTACCCGAAGCTGGTCGAGGTCGGGTCGCGCCGCGCCGAGTCCCCGCAGCCCGGGTCGCGCGGGGAAGGCGACGGCACGCCCTACGCGGGGCACTACACGCAGGACGAGATCCGCGAGGTGGTGGCCTACGCGGCCGAGCGGTTCATCACCGTGGTGCCCGAGATCGAGATGCCGGGGCACGCGCAGGCGGCGATCGCCGCCTACCCCGAGCTCGGCAACACCGGCGAGCAACTCGCCGTGCGCACGCGGTGGGGGGTGAGCCGCCACGTCTACAACGTGGAAGACGAGACGTTCGAGTTCCTCGAGAACGTCCTCGCCGAGGTGTTGGACCTGTTCCCGGGCACCTTCGTCCACATCGGGGGCGACGAGTGTCCGAAGCACGAGTGGAAGGCGAGCGCGAAGGCGCAGGCCCGGATGAAGGCCGAGGGCCTGAAGGACGAGCACGAGCTCCAGAGCTGGTTCATCCGCAGGATCGAGCGCTACCTCGACGCCCAGGGCCGCCGGCTGATCGGCTGGGACGAGATCCAGGAGGGCGGCCTCGCGCCGGGCGCCGCGATGATGGTGTGGCGGAGCGTGAAGTACGGCGTCGAGGCCGTGAGGCAGGGCCACGACGTGGTGATGTCGCCGACGTCCCACTGCTACTTCGACTACTACCAGGGCGACAAGCGCTTCGAGCCCGAGGCGATCGGCGGCCTCCTGCCCCTGGAGCGGGTCTACGCCTTCGAGCCCGTCCCCCCCGGACTCACGGCGGAGGAAGCCAAGCACGTGCTCGGGGCGCAGGCGAACCTGTGGACGGAGTACATGCGCGACTTCGACCACGTGACCTACATGGCGTTTCCCCGCGCGGCCGCCCTCGCCGAGGTGGTCTGGTCGCCGGCGCCTGACCGCGACTTCGACGACTTCCGGCGCCGGTGGCGCCGCGTCTCCCGCCGTCTCGGCGTCCTGGGCGTGACGCACCGCATCGCCCCCCCTCGGCCCCTCGCCCACGCGCTGATCTTTCGCGAGCAGAGCGCCGTGGCCTTCGAGGACCCGGGCCCGGACCGCGTGATCCGCTACACCCTGGACGGCTCGGTGCCGGGAGCGGATGCGCGGCGCTACGAGGCGCCGATCCCCGTGAGCGCCACGACGACGGTCACCGCGGCCGTGTTCCCCGCGTCCGGCGGCTCCGGGAGCGCGCCGGTGCGCGTGGACGCCGTCCGGCACAGTTCGAGCCGTCCGAAGTTCCTGGAGCCCGGCGTCGTCGTCTCGGCCTACGTGGGCGAGTTCTCGAAGGTGCCCGACTTCTCCGCGCTCGAGCCCCTGTGGCGGAAGACGGCGAACGGCTTCCAACTGGGCGTGGGCGAGGCGG
>JAUXCH010000416.1 GCA_030618975.1 Planctomycetia bacterium | reverse complement strand
GTGGGCGGACCTGTTCCGTGTGGCCGGCGACCAGGATCTCCTGCTTCGGAGCATCCGGCAGCTGGAGCAGCTCCTCGCGGACGTCCCGGTGGACGGCTCCACGAAGGACCGCCTCCACGGTCTGCTGGCGGGCCTGGAGGCGCGGTCCGGCCGGTTCGGGGAGGCGGAGCGGGGGGCCCAGAAGATCGAGGACCCGGTGCGGCGGGCGCGTGCCCGGCTGGACCTGGCGGACGCCCATCGCGAGGCGGGCACGTGGGCCGCGGCCCTCGGCCTGACCACCTCGGTGCTCGGGAGCGCCGCGACGTGGGACGATGCCGAGCGTGCCGGGGACCGGGGCGAGGTGCGGCGGCGCGCCGCCGTGCTGCAGGCGGCGTGCGGACGTCCCGCCGACGCCGCGAAGACGGTGGACGAGATCGAGAGTCCCTTCCACGCGGCGACCGCGTGCACCTACATCGCGCGGGATCTCACGTAGACCGACGGGGGGGATCGAGCCGTGCCAGCGCCTCGAGCGCCTCGGCGTAGTCCGGCGGGAGCGGCGCCTCGAAGGACACTTCCTCGTGGGTCGCGGGGTGGGTGAACGCGAGGCGCCACGCGTGCAGCAGCAGGCGCGGCGCGCGGTCCTCGCCGGGGAGGCCGTGGTTGCCGTAGATCGGGTCGCCGACGATGGGGAGCCGAAGCGACTTCAGGTGCACGCGGATCTGGTGCGTGCGCCCGGTGACGGGAGAGCAACGGAGCAGCGTGTGGCGGGGCAGGCGGCGTTCCACCGCCCAGCGCGTCTTCGCGGGGCGGCTCGCCGCGCCCTCGAGCGTCATCTTCTTCCGGTCGCCCGGGTGCCGGCCGATGGGGAGCTCGACGACGCCCTCGTCCTCGGCCGGCGCGCCGTGGACGCACGCGAGGTAGGTCTTCTGCACCGCCCGCTCCGCGAAGGCAGCCGAGAGGGCACGCTGCACGCGCTCGTTCTTCGCCACGACGATCGCCCCGGAGGTGTCCTTGTCCAGGCGGTGGACGATGCCGGGACGATCCGCGCCGATCACCTCGGGGAGCGGGCCGACGTGGTGAACGAGGGCGTTGGCGAGCGTGCCGTCGGGCCTCCCGCTTCCGGGGTGGACCGTGAGGCCCGAGGGCTTGTCGACGACGAGCAGGTGCTCGTCCTCGTAGAGGACGTCGAGATCGATCGCCTCGGGCTCGACCGTCAGGGGGCGCGGCGGCGGCACGCGGATCACGACCTCCTCGCCGCCGGCCACCTTCGTCTTGCCGGGGCGCGCCTCGCCGTCGACGAGGACGCGCCCGTCGGCGATCCAGCCCGCGATCACCGTCCGGCTGTGCTCCGGTAGTGCCAGGGCCAGCGCGCGGTCGAGGCGCGAGCCCCGGGCGCCTGCGTCGAGCCGGAGGCTCAGGATCCCGTGGGGGTCCTCGGGGGGGGCGATGGGCGTCTCCTCGTACGGCGACGGGCACCCTACGAGGGGACCCGGGCCGGGTCTCGTTGTACCTTCCCGCACACCCCCAGGGAGATCGTCCGTGGCCCGCAAGCACGTCCAGCCCGCAGAAGCATCGTCGTCCACGAACCTCCGCCTCCTCGCGGCGGGGGGCGGCGTCCTGGCGCTGATCGCCGCGGCCCTCTTCCTGTTCTGGCCGGACATCCAACTGTCGCTGACGGTCAACAAGCTGCACAGCGACGATCCGAAGGTGCGCAAGGCCGCGCGCGAGGAGCTCGCTGAGAGCGAAACTCCCGACCTGGACGAGAAGCTCGATTCCATCCTCCACGACGCCGACAAGGCCTTCAACGTGCGCACGCAGATCGGAAGCGTGCTGATCAAGCGCGGCCGGATGGCCTACGTGGAGCGTGCGCTGGCCTCGGACGATCTCGACGTACGGCGGGTCGCGCTCGCCGTGCTGCACGCTCACCAGCACGTCATCCCGGCGGGCGGCGACGTCTGGTTCCAGCGCGACGTCGCCGAAAACCCCGCGTACCGCGTGCAGGACACCCTCCTCGCGTGGCTCGGACGCGACGGCGACCTGAGTCGTTTCAATGCGGTGCGGATCGCGAGCGAGCTCGGGCTCGAGGAGTCCGTGCCCCTGCTTCGCAAGCTGGTGGTCCCTGCGCACGAGGGCACGCTGAGCCGTCCGGAGCGGGGCATCGTCAGCGCGGCGGCGAACGCCCTGGTGGGCTTCAAGGACTGCGAGTCGATCCCGACGCTCCTGGACGTCGCGAAGAGCTCCGGCGACGAACGCGTCCGGCTCCGCATGGCGCAGGTCGTCTATCAGGCCGTGTCCGCGCCGAACGCGATCTGCAAGGACGCGGTGCCCGAGGAGGAGGTCAAGGCGATGGTGACCGCGGGCCTCGACGGCGCGCCCGAGGTCAAGCAGGGTTCCCTCCTGCTCCTC
The DNA here is from genome assembly GCA_030618975.1 of Planctomycetia bacterium. Classification (GTDB taxonomy): domain Bacteria; phylum Planctomycetota; class PLA2; order PLA2; family JAEUHO01; genus JAUXCH01. Next base: position 2,752 of record JAUXCH010000416.1, on the reverse strand, counting down.
TCGCAGCGCCCCGAGTGGGCGCGCGAGAGTACGGACCGGCTGCTGTCCATCCTCGACGACGAGGAGGGCGACAATCCGTACGTGCGTCGCGCCGCGCTGGGGGCCTTGGCCGCGGCGGGGGACGAGGCCTTCGGGCGGCGCCTGCCCCGCTACTTCCACGCCGCCGATTTCAACATCCGCTCGCAGGCCGTCAGCGCGTCGAGGGCCTACGCGGGGAAGCCCGGGTTCGAGGATTTCTTCGAGGGCTGCTGGATCGGCGTGTTGCGCGACGAGACGGAGAGCAGCCTCGCCTTCGACTCCGCGCTCGGAGGCCTCCGCGACCGCGCGGGCACGGTCGTCGGCTTGCCCGCCGCGGTCCTCGGGCAGCCCAAGGGCCGCCGCGAGCGCGGGATCGAGTTTCGCGAGGAGATATACGAGAAGGGCGAGAGCTACGGCCTCGATCGGCTCGCCTGGGTTGACACCTGGTTCGACTGGTGGGCCTCGCAGACGGGCCTCGAGTCGAAGGAGGAGCGCGCCGCCGCGCTCGCCGCGCGCCGAGCCTTCTGGGACGCGGCACGCGCCGGCGACGCCGAGAGCGCGAGGAAGGCGCTCGACGGCGTGCCGGCGGGCGACGGCCCGCTCTTCACGTACGAGCAGGGCTGGCTCGCCGCGCGCTGAGTCACGCCTCGGCGGGCAGGGCGGTCTGGGTCGGGACGACGGGTCGGCCGGTCCGGACGGATTCGACGGGTCTCACGCCCCTGCGCACGCCCGCCGGGATCTCCGGGCTGAGAGTGCGTCGCAGGATCGTTCGTTCCCCGATCGCACGTCCGGGCCAACGCCCCCCCGGAGGGGCGTCTTTGCTACGTTGTAGCAATCACAGGCGGGAGGTTCCGATGAACCAGGTCCCCACGGGTGAGAATCGCTGCGTCGAGTACTGCCTGATCAACCGGGCCTTCGACGGGATGTCCACTGGACTCGTCATCGTCGATACGGCCGGGCGTTTCTCGTGGGCGAATCGCGCGGCGCTCAGCGTCCTCGGCACGCGACTCGGCGCGGCCGAGGGCCAGCCGCTGTCCAGCGTGCTCCGCGACCCGCAGCTCTCCACGTTCTGGCACGAGGCGGCCGACGCCACCGAGGGTCGGACGGGGGACGTGTCCGTCCGGTGGCCCCGGGCGGCGCAGCTCAAGGCGAACGTGACGCAGTGCTTCGATCGAAGCGGCGAGCGGATCGGATGCGTGCTGCTCCTCTGCGACGTGACGGCGGAGGGGACGGTCCAGCTCGACCCGTCCCAGGAGGCCGCCGAGCGTCTCCCCCGCACGCCCGGTCTCGAGGAGGGTGACGCGCCCGGAACCGCGGCGAGTCTCACGCCGCAGGAGGTGCGCGTGCTGCGCCTGGTGGGGCAGGGCCTGAGCAACGACGACATCGCGCGCCGCATGTTCGTCGCGCCCTCTACGGTCCGGTCGCACCTCAAGCACGTCTACCGGAAGACCGGGTTGAAGTCGCGCTCCGAGGCCGTGCGCTACGCGAACCGAAACGGGTTCGACTAGGCCCTGCCCCGTCCCGCCCTTCGAGGGGGGAGGGGGAGGGGGGGGGGTGCGGAAGGGAGATGCGGAGGGCAGCGGGTCCACGAGGAGCCGGCGACCCGTGGGCAGGGGCTTCTGGAACACCTCGGCTCGGGCTGGGAAGCGTGGCGTCCGAGCCGAGAGCCTCGGGATCTCGCGCGACCCCGATCGCCGCGCGCGAGGCCGGGCCTCTGTTCGTCTTGCGGCGCTGCGCCCGCTACCCGGGCGGTCTGCGCGCGAGCCCCTCGGATCGCGGGTCCAAACGCGCGGAAAATCACCTGACCCCGATCCGTCAGCGTCCGCCCGAGGTCGGGCCGCCCGGCGTCGAGCCGCCGGGGCGCGTGGGGCTCCAGGGGGTCGCCGGCTCGTCGTCGCCGCCGCGCGGCCGGACGTCGAGCCCCGAGTCCACGGGGTCGAAGATGAAGTCCTGCACCTCCGTGTAGTAGACCGACCAGCCCCAGGGCGTTCTCGCGTGGTGCTCCATCACCGCGCGCGCGGACTCGATCAGGTCGAGCGCGCGCGGTTTCAGGCGCGCGACGAGGTGCGCGAGCACCGCGTCGACGTCGCGCCGGGCGCGGAAGTCCGGGTGCCCCGTGGGGATCTTCAGGACGTTGCCTTGCTGGCCCGGGATGATCTCGCCGGGCTCCCACCGCGCGGGGCCGTCCTCGCGCCCGGGGAACGACCACGCCCGGTGCAGCGAGCGGGGGTAGTGCGACTCGGTCTCGGGCGGCAGCGTCCGCCCGTCGTACGCGTCGACGACGTCGCTCAGCTTGATCATGGGCAGGTGCGAGACGAAGAACTCGTCGCGGCTCTCGTCCCAGCCCTCCGGCACGTAGCGCTCCATCTCCCGCAGGCAGAGCGCGAGGGCCTCCATGTGGAACGCGCTCAGGGCGAACCAGAACCGGCCGAGCCTGAGGTCCGCGACCGTGCGGTCGCTCGAGCCCCGGTCGCGGCCCTCGTCGACGCGTGCGAGCGCGCCGTCGAGGACCTGGAGCGCCTCGTCGTAGCGCGGCAGGAGCCGCTCGAGATCCCGGCCGACGGCCCGGAGCCGGCCCGCGGATCCGACGAGGAACCGGTCCGAGGGGACCCGCCGCGGGCGCCACTGCCTGTCACGCGTGAGCGGCTTCGCGGACGCGAACGCCGACCACCCGCCCGAGCTCCGGCTGCCGCCGTCGAAGCCCCAGGGCGTGGCGGAGATCACGAGCGAGGTC
>JAUXCH010000596.1 GCA_030618975.1 Planctomycetia bacterium | reverse complement strand
GGCGGCGAACGTTCGCCTCCCCCTTTAGGGGGAAGGGGAGACTGCCCTGCTGGCGCCCTGGCGTGTTCGATGTTCGTGCCATGTTCGCGTATCGGGGGGCCCCTCGAAGGGGGCCTCGAACGCAGAGGCAAGACACATGGAATCGTTCTCGAACGCCCGCCGGGATCTCGCAGCCGTCGACCTCGTCCAGGGCCTCGCCGTCGCGCTCGTGCCCGGGCGATTCGTGACCATGGCGGGGAACTGCACCCTGACAGCCCATCCGGCCCCGTCGACACGCGGGGCGTTCGCTCCCGGCACCTCGGCAACCGGAGGTTCGTCCCGTGGGCGCTGCAGTGGCTGACCGATGCGGGGAGGGGGGTGAACCGGGGAATCCGGCTCTCGTCTAAGGATCGGGCGGCTCGGCCGTATTCAGGGTGAACCCCGAGACGAAGGACTTCATGGCGCAGACGGAAACGCTTGCCGTGGGTGACGGATGGGCCGTCGAGGCGCTCGAGCGCTTCGAGGGGCCCCTCCTCGCCTACGCCCGCCGCTTCACGGGCGACCTCGACGCCGCCCGCGACCTGGTGCAGGACGCGTTCCTGAAGCTCTGCGAGCAGCCGCTCGCGTCCGACGACCCCCGGCTCGGCCCGTGGCTCTTCCGCGTGTGCCGCAACCGGGCGATCGACCGCCTGCGCAAGGAAGGTCCCGTCCACCTGTGGGAGGAGCCCGATCGCATGCCCGACACCGCCTTCGACACCGAACGCGACGCGGAGACGCGCGACGAGGCCGCGCGCCTCGCCGAGGGCCTCCGCGCGTTGCCGCCTCGCCAGGGCGAGGCCGTGTGGCTCAAGTTCCGCGGCGATCTCAGCTATCGCCAGATCGCGGAGGTGATGGACGAGTCGGTCTCGAACGTGGGCTTCCTGCTCCACACGGCGATCCAGGACCTGCGCCGACGTCTCGGGGAGAAGCACGCACACGCAAGGACTGCGGTGGAGGAAGCGTCATGACCATCCGCGAGAACGACTCCCGTTTGACCGCGTACGCCCTCGGCGAGCTCGAGGGCGACGAGCAAGAGGCCTTCGAGAAGGACCTCGCAGCCGACCCGCGGGCGCGGGCCGAGGTCGAGGCCATCCGCGCCGTCGTCGGCCGACTCGACGGCGGCGCCGTCGACGCGGCGGCCGAGGGCCTCGACCCGCTCCGCCGCGAGCGCATCCTCGCCGCCGCGGGCAAGCGCAAGCGTTCCCGGTGGTCCCTCGTCGCCGCGCCGGCGGGCCTCGCGGCCGCCACCCTGCTGGTCGCGTTCGCCGTGCACGCCATGACGCGACTCCCGACCGTGGCGGAGCCCGTGGACCACGCACGCCTCGAGACCGGCGCCTCGGAGATCGCCCGGGAGGGCGCTTCCGGTGACGAGTCGGGGGCACCGCTCGACGCGTTCGATTCGTTCGTGCGCCAGCAGACCCACCCGGTCCCCTCGAACTTCACCCCACCGAAGCCGCCCGGCCTGCGCGAGCCACGGGACCCCCGTCCGCCGCGGCCGCCCGGCGACGCCGCCGCCTCCGGCCCGGTCCCCGTCTTGTTCGAGCGCTCGGAGCCCGTCATCAAGGACGCGGAGATCGCCGACCACGTCGAGACCGACAACAGCCTGCCCTTCGAGCACACCCGCGGCGGGGCCCCGGTCGCCGTCCGTCCGTTCACGCCCGCCCCTCCGTCCGGTCCTTGGGCTCCCGCGACCAACGGCCTGATCGGCACGGGCGGCGGCGCCGGCAAGGCCTTCGGCGGGCGGGACAAGGCGCGCGAGCTGAGGCGTTACGAAGGTAGTGGCGGGTACATCCCGCCCGACGCGACGCCCGCTGCGCCGAGCTACGGCAGCGAGGCCTACGGCGAGATCCAGGACAACCCCTTCTACCGCGTGGACCAGAAGGACACCTCGACCTTCAGCATCGACGTCGACACCGCGTCGTACGCCAACGTCCGCCGCTTCCTCGACCAGGAGGGACGCCTTCCGCCCCCGAACGCCGTGCGCATCGAGGAGCTGGTCAACTACTTCCCCTACGACTACGCGCCCCCGGCCGCGGACTCGGAACACCCGTTCGCCGCGCACGCCGCGGTCGCGGTCTGCCCCTGGGAGCCGAGCCACCGCCTCGTCAGGATCGCCCTCAAGGGCCAGGTGATGCGGCAGGCCGAGCGCCCCGCGGCGAACCTCGTCTTCCTGCTCGACGTCTCCGGCTCCATGCGCCCGGCGAACAAGCTGCCGCTCGTCAAGCGCTCGATGCTCCTGCTCCTCGACCGGCTCGAGGCGCGTGACAAGGTCTCGATCGTGGTCTACGCCGGTGCGGCCGGCCAGGTCCTGGCGCCTACGCCCGGCGACAAGAAGGCCGAGATTCGGGCGGCGTTCGAACGCCTGCAGAGCGGTGGGTCCACGAACGGCGGGGCGGGCATCGAGCTCGCCTACCGGCTCGCCCAGGAGAACTTCGTCGAGGGCGGCGTGAACCGCGTCATCCTCTGCACCGACGGCGACTTCAACGTGGGGGTCAGCAACACGGAGACCCTGGCCCAGCTCATCCAGCGGCGCGCGAAGGGCGGCGTCTTCCTCTCGATCCTCGGCTTCGGCATGGGGAACCTGAAGGACGACCGCATGGAGGAGCTCTCCAACCGCGGCAACGGCAACTACGGCTACATCGACAACCTTCGCGAGGCGCAGAAGGTCCTGGTCGACCAGGGGCTCTCCACCCTGGTGACGATCGCCAAGGACGTGAAGATCCAGATCTTCTTCAACCCGAAGCGCGTCGCCGGCTGGCGGCTCATCGGCTACGAGAACCGTCTCCTCAGCAAGCAGGACTTCAACGACGACACGAAGGACGCGGGCGAGATCGGCGCCGGCCACGCCGTCACGGCCCTCTACGAGATCGTCCCCGCCGGCGTGGAGGTGAGCGGTTCCTACTCGGATCCCAACCCCTTCGTGAAGCAACCCGCGAAGCCCGTCGACGTCGAGACGGAGCCCGCCGTCGCCGCGACCGACTCGCGGGCGCTGCTGCGCCTGCGCCTCCGCTACAAGGCGCCCGACGGCGACCGCAGCACCCTGATGGAGCAGGACCTCTTCGACGGCGACGGCGCCATCACCGAGGCGGACACCGACTTCCAGTGGGCCACCGCGGTCGCGGGCTTCGGCATGCTGCTCCGCGACTCGCCCTACAAGGGCAACTGCTCCTGGGAGCTGATCGAGGAGATCGCCGGCGCCGCCCGCGGCGCGGATCCGCGCGGCTACCGCGCCGAGTGCCTCCAGCTCATGCGACTGGCGTCCGCCTTCACCCGGTGACCCACGGGCCGCGGCTGCCCGGTCATCCGAAGCCTCCCAATGCGGGAAATTGGTGCCGGGTGTTGATCCGTCAGATCCGTCGCACCGTTCCGTACCGGGCGCCAGATACCGGCACCTGGGGTTTTCGCGCGGGTACTCTCCGGGGGTGGCGGTTTCCGACACCCCCGACCGGGTCTTCGTCTACGGGACGCTGCGCGTCGTGGGGGGGCACCCCATGGCCCGGCTCCTCGCCGAGCGCGGAAGGCGCCGGGGGCCCGCCACGTTGCGGGGCATCCTGCTCGACGTCGGGCCGTATCCCGCCGCCGTCCCCTCCGACGACGAGGACGACCAGGTCGTCGGCGAGCTGATCGAGCTCGACCCTCGCCATGCCGCCGAGACGCTGGCGGAGTTGGACACCTACGAGGGCTGCCCGGACGGCGACCGCGAGTCGGCGCTCTACGTGCGCTCCCGGCAGGGCGTGCGAGGCCCTGACGGCGCCCCTCTCGAGGCGTGGGTCTGGTTCTGGAACCGGAGCCCGGCGGGACTGCTGCGCATCGAGGGCGGGGACTGGATTCGCCACGTGCGGGGGTAGGCTCCCCGGCGTG
>JAUXCH010000383.1 GCA_030618975.1 Planctomycetia bacterium | reverse complement strand
CTCCCGGCTACCCGCTCCCGGCCGCCCCCGTCGCCCGGTCCCGCGCCGGTCGTCGTGGTGGGGCCCTCCGCCCCGCCGCGGACCGTGCGATCTCCGCCCGCGCGCGAGCCCGAGATCGTGCCGCTCAGGCCCTCCGACGTCGGCTTCCTGGTCGCGGACGACGGTCGCCGTCTCGTCGTGCGCAAGGTGATGCCCGGCAGCACTGCCGCTCGCAGCGGGCTGGCACCGGGCGACCGCCTCCTGGAGGTCGACGGCTTCGTCGTGGAGAGCCTCGACGAGGTGCGGCTGGCCTTCTCCGCCTCGCGCCCGGGCCGCGTGTACGAGCTGCGGGTCGATCGGCGTGGCGAGGTGCTCGAGCTCACGGTCATGATCCCCAGGTAGTCCACGGCTTGCCGACCGGTGCGCTGCGGTAGACTGGCGGCGTGATCTGCCCCGACTGCCGAGAAATGCTCGTCATCCTCGAGGTCGAGGACGTGGAACTGGACGTCTGTGCCCAGAAGCACGGCCTGTGGTTCGACGCCCAGGAGCTCGGGCAGCTGTTCGACAAGTTCGGCGTGCCCGAGGACCTGCAGGACCTCGAGAACCGGCTCGAGACGCTTCCGCACACGGGTGCGCGCCGCCGCTGCCCGCGCTGCAGAGGGCACATGCGGCACGTCCGCGCGCCCGACACGCCCGAGAGCCTGATCTTGGACCAGTGCCCGCAGGGCCACGGCCTCTGGTTCGACCGCGGTGAGCTCGAGGCCCTCCTCGTCTGCCTGCTCCAGGAGAGCGACGAGGAGCTGAGGATGCTGAGGGACTACCTCGGGCACGTCGCCGCGCCCGCGGAGGAGCAGGCTCGGGAGCGGGCGGCGGAGGAGGCCGGGGAGGAGGAGCTAGCGTGACGGGAGTCTGGATCGGCGTGGGCGCGCTCGTCGTCCTCGTCTTGTACTTCGTCGGAATCTTCAACGGTCTCATCCGTCGCCGGAACGAGACGCAGAACGCCTGGTCGCAGATCGACGTCCAGCTCAAGCGGCGTCACGACCTCATTCCCAACCTCGTCGAGGCGGTCAAGGGGTACATGACGCACGAGAAGGGCACGCTCGAGGCCGTCGTCCAGGCGCGCGACGCGGCCGCGAACGCGAAGGGCCCGCTCCAGGCCGGTGCCGCCGAGGGGTTGCTCGGCGCCCTGCTGGGCCGGATCTTCGTGCTGGCCGAGGACTACCCCGACCTCAAGGCGAACACCAACTTCCTCGCGCTGCAGGAGGAGCTCACGAGTACGGAGAACCGCATCACCTTCGCTCGCCAGGCCTACAACGACGCGGCGACCCGCCTCAACAACGCCCGCGAGGTCTTCCCCGCCGTGCTGATCAGCGGGGGCTTCACGCGGGCCGACCTCTTCGAGATCGAGGTGCCTTCGGAGCGCGAGCTTCCCAAGGCGGACTTCGGCGGGTAGGGCGTTCGCATGTGGGAGCAGATCGAACGGAACAGGCGAAACAGCGTCCTCGTCGTGACGGGGCTGGGCGTGCTGCTCGTCGCCATCGGCATGGCGGTCGGCATGTTCTTCACCGGACGCCAGGAGGGCGCCCTCGTGGGCGGTGTGATCGCGCTCGGTCTCTGGGGCGTGCTGTGGCTCACGATGCGCAGCCGCGGCGACGACATCATGCTCGGCATGACGGGCGCGCGGGAGATCCAGAAGAAGGACCACCCGCAGCTCTTCAACGTCGTCGAGGAGATGACGATCGCCGCGAGCCTCCCGAAGATGCCGCGCGTGTTCATCGTGGACGACCCCGCGCCCAACGCGTTCGCGGTCGGCCGCGACCCGGAGAAGGCCTCCGTGGCGGTGACCATCGGGCTTCTTCGCATCCTCGACCGCGACGAGCTGCAGGGCGTCGTGGCGCACGAGATCGGCCACATCAAGAACCGCGATGTCGCGCTCATGACCACGGCCGGCATCATGCTCGGCGCCATCGTGCTGCTCGCCGAGCTCGGCCGGCGTGCCCTGTGGTGGGGCGGCGGGGCGCGCGCGCCCCGGGACGACAACGGCGGCGGCGGGGCCCAGGCGATCATGCTGATCGTGGCGCTGGTGTTCATGCTCCTCGCGCCGATCTTCGCCCAGCTCATCTACTTCGCGCTGTCCCGCAAGCGCGAGTACCTCGCCGACGCGTCGGGCGCGATGTTCAGCCGGTGGCCGGAGGGACTGGCCTCCGCGCTCGAGAAGCTCGGAGGCAAGACCGTCCCGCAGGCCGACCAGAGCCGGGTCACGGCGCCGATGTACATCGTGCGGCCGCTCCACAAGGGCGAGCGCCGAAACCTCTCCTCCGCCTTCTCCACGCACCCGGCGCTCGAAAAGCGGATCCGGATCCTCCGCGGGATGGGGAAGAGCGTCGACATCACGGCCTACGACCGGTCGTACGCGAGCACGACGGGCAAGCACGTCGTGGGGAAGCGGTCGCTCAGCGGTGTCCCGCCCGTCGAGGCGATGCGACCCGAGGAAGGTCCCGTGCAGGCACCCCGTGCGCGCCTCCGCGAGGCGTCGAACGCGTTCCTGGCCGGCGCGGGCTACGAGGCCCACGAGTGCCGCGGATGCGGCGCCGTCCTCAAGATCCCGCCCGAGCTCCAAGGAGGCAAGCTGGCCGCGTGCCCCCGCTGCGGCGCCGCGATCTGAACACCCCGAGGTGCTGACGCTCAGTCGGCGCGCTCGAGCCTGAACGAGAGCCACGCCCAGCCGTCGATCTCGAAGTGCTCGAGGCGGAAGGTGTGCGCTCCCGCCTCCAGATCTACCTCTGCGACGTCCTCGGTCGGCGCGTGCCGGTCCCAGCGCTCGATCACCTGCTCCCCGTCGACGAACAGCCGAAGGCCGTCGTCCGAGACGACGCGCAAGCGCCACCTGCCGGCCGGGAGCCCGACCTCGCTGGTCGCCAGGGTCGCGAAGCGATCGGCCGCGACGCCCTCGGGTCCCCCGCCCCGCCACGGCCAGTCGAGCGAGTCGACGGTCTTGCGCGCGGCGGGCTCCCCCGCGAGGAGGGCGGCAAACGCCTCGGGCTTCGCGATCGGATCCGTCGCCTCGTCCCAGCCGAACCACCGCACGTCCCAGGGCATCCGGAGGACGCTGCCCCCTGCCGTGAGCCGCTGGCCGCCGGTGGCGACGGTCACGCGAAACGGCCGCAGCGCCGGACCGTCTCCCGCCGCGCGGACGACGAGGGTCGCCGGGGCCCGGCCCTGGCGGGGTTCGGCCGTGACGCCCTCCGAGAGGCCCACGATCTCGAAGGACTCACGGCCGAGGAGGTGCACCCTGGCCTCCGCGCCGGCCGCCGCCTGCCACGACGGGAAGAGCCGCGTCTCCCGCGGATCGACCGGTCCCCACTCGTCGATCCGCATCTGGTCCCTGCCGGAGGGGAAGGTCGGAAGGAGGCGTACGTAGAGTCGACCCCTCACGGGCGGGGCTTCCGGCGGGGGCGGCGGGTTTGCACGTGGTGGTGGGGGACCCTCGACCACGTTCACGGGGCCCTCCGTGAGAAGGTAGCTTTCAGGCGGGCGGATGTCGTCGACGACATCGATCGTCCGCCCCGTGCGGTTCTCGACGATCAGGGACCTTCCACGAGCGTTGTGCGCGATCTCCTTGGTGCGCGTGGAGCCGAGGAACTGGATCCGCGTCATCTCCGACGGCAGATGGTTGAACGTCACGCGGGTCCCCGTGTCGCCGTCCAGACGCAGAGCCGAGACATCGCCGCCTAGAGCGTTCCAGTGAATGCCGTTGTCCGACGACGAGCAGTTCTGGGTCCGGCCGTAGATGCTCCCGAGGAACTCCCTGTCCTTGTCCCACCACAGGTGGATGCCGTACCGGGCTCCTCGGATGTCGTTGCCGACGTAGTGATTGCCGTGTCCATGTTCGACGGAGATCCCGGCCGTCATGCACTCGTGGGCGCGGTTGAAGAGGAACCGGGAACGGTACGAGTAGCCGGCCCAGATCCCGTGGTCCGCTCCCGAGCAGTCGTTGTCGGCGAAGACGTTCCCCTCGCTGAACGTGGCCTCGATGCCGTTCGCCACGGCAAAGCGGAAGTCGTTGCCGAACACGCGGTTGAAGTTGCACCCGCCCTTCCCCGTCCGCTGAGTGGTCTCGTGGCCGGCGTAGAGGAAGAACCCATCGCCCGAATGGGTGGCCGAGTTGTCGACGAAAAGGTTGTGCGAGGACTGTTCGAAGACCAGGATCGCAGCCGAGTCCTGCCCGCGGCGGTAGACGCCGTAGCTGTGGCCGCGGACGCAGAAGTCGCAGCGGTTGTGGGAGACCTCGGAGTGCGTCGTGCGGTAGAGCGCGATGCCCCAGCCGGAGTTGAACGAGAAGTCGTCGTCGTAGACGTAGCACTTCGTGCAGCGGGTCAGGAGGACGCCGTTTTGGCCGTGGCGCACCCGGCACCGCCTCACCTCCGCCTGCTTGCAGTCGTTCAGCGAGATGCCGGCCCCGTACTTCGTCTCCCACTCGCCCTCGTCGTTCTCGTGGGGCCAGAGCCAGTCGCTCGCATCCTCCCTTTCCGGGGTGCTCTGCAGGCGCTGCTTGAAGTTGCCCGACGCGTCGACGCCTTCGACGACGAGCCCTTCCGCGTTCACGGCGCGGACTCCGACCTTGAAGCCGGCTACCCGGCCATTCTCGATCGTCACGCCCTGCGCGTTCTCGACCAGGATCCCGACGCCCTCGAGCGTGTCGGGCGCGGCGCCCTCCGGCGCGCCGCGCAGCGTCGCCCCGCCGAGGTCGAGCGTGACGCCGTCGGTGCGGATCACCAGGCACCCCGTCCCGTCGCGCTCGGCAATCAGGTGGGTGCCGGGCGCGAACACGGTGTCCTCGGTGATCTCGATCCCGTCGCGGCCGGGCGCGAGGCGCACCGGGTCCCCGGCGCGCGCGGAGAAGGCCGGCAGGAGGATGGCTGCGAGGAAGGCGAGGCGGCGCATCCGCCGGATCCTACCCGCGCGAGCGCTACGTCGTGGTGGCGTAGGCTCGCAGCACGTGGGGGAGGAGCTGCGAAGAAGAGAAGGGTCGGGGCGGCCGGACTTGAACTGGCGCGCCGCCCCTTCGCTGCGCTTCGGGTCGCCGCGCTGGAGGCGGTACTGTCCTCGGGGGGGGGACCTGTGCAGGTCCCCCCCGGGATCCCTGCTCGCGACGCTCGACAGGGATCCTCCCCCCCTGACCCGGCCGCCTCGCTGCCCGGAATTGGAGACGCCTCCCGTGTTCGTCACGGGAGGCGTCGTGATTGGTCGGGGCGGCCGGATTTGAACCGGCGGCCTCCTGGTCCCGAACCAGGCGCGCTACCAAGCTGCGCTACGCCCCGATCTTCGATCAGCGATGAGAGCATACCCGCACGCTCCGGGGGAGCCACTCCAGACCGAGCCACCGTCTCAGGGGGGGTGCGGGTATGCTCCTACGCGCCCATGGATGCCCTCGATTCGGTTCGGACCTACCTCGATCGTCGTACGGCGGTGACGGTGCTCTCCACGT
>JAUXCH010000415.1 GCA_030618975.1 Planctomycetia bacterium | reverse complement strand
CCGCCTCGCCGTCCTCGGCGTGGGCAGGCGCGGCCCACAGGACAAGAGCCACCAGGGCCAGACCGAGGAGAATCGAGAGGCGGCTGCTCATCCGGGGGGTGCTCCGTGTCCAGTGATAGCGCGAGCGAGGCCAGCGGCATCGAATGTCCGAGCCCTGCCGGGGATACCACTTCCATTGGCATGGACTCCCACGTCGGGCGACACCTGGCAGCCACTCCTTCGGTGGTCTTCGGGAAGGCGGAGCTACATCCCGCGCCAATCCACGGGCGCGGCGAAGCCACCGGCCAGGGCGAAGGTGAAGAGAGCCAGTCCCAGTGCCAGCACGGCGGCTGCCCCTGTGATGCGAAGCCCCGATAGAACGCGGTGTCGAAGGCCGGATTGCGAAGCCAGCCCGCGTTCAACGACGCGCCTGCCGAGAATGGCGAGGACGCCGATCCCAGACAGCGCCACAGCCATTCCGAGGGAGATGGATGCCACCAGCAGGATGCTCGGCCAGAGCAGGTCGTTGGCCATGCCGTAGAGAAGCACCAAGAGGGCTCCCGTGCAGGGAACAACCCCCACCGCAAGGGCGAGCCCAGCCTCCCGGCCCCGCCGGCGCGTGGCCGTCAGGCACCCACAGGTTGTATGCGATGGATCGCCTGGGCATCCGTGCCGTGATGAGCCGATCGCACGCACGAGCATCGCACCGCCGATTAGTGCGATCACTGCATAGCTCGCGAGGCGGACGACGAGGAAGTCGGAGGGCGCACCGCCGGTCACATGACGAATCGCGAGCTCCGCGAGCACGGCGACCACGAGCGCCGACAGGACGTGGTACACAGCGATCTGCGTTCCCAGACGCATGCCACGAAGCATGGTCCCCCCTTCTCCGACGAAGTACGAGAGGACCACGCCCTTCCCGTGGCCTGGTCCCAGGGTGTGCAGTACGCCGTAGGCGAAGGCGACGAGCAGGCCGAAGAGCAGGGGCAGCACGGACTGTCGATCGCGGATGTCGGTCATCACCTGGGAGAAGCGAGCAGAGACCCGCATCTGCAACGCCTGCAACCAAGTGTGATCGGGATCTCGGACAACGACCGCGGCTCGAGCCAGCGCGTCCGACTCGGCGGCCGAGTAATCCTCTACCGATCCGGCGTCCATGACGTACCCGGAAGCGACGATCCCCGAACCATCGACGAGGAAGAGGTCGTTCCGGGTCGGATGCGCTTGGATCCGCCCACCCACCCACACGGGGGCGAACCGGCCCTTGTCGCGCAACCCCTGGGGGCAGGCCACACGCACGACCTGGTTGGGAGGCGGGGGGGGCGTGTGAATGCAGACTCCGATGTACGGAACCAGCAGGAATGACGTCACTCGGTCACCTGAGCGCTCCAGCGGGAGGACGTAGCCTGGCAGGCGGACCACGCGGCCGTCCAGACTCCTCGCGACGCTCCGGGCCCGGCGTTCCCGCGCATCCCGAACCCTCGGTCGCTGTTCGAGCAGGCCCTCCACGTCGATGCCGGCTGCGGCGAGGCTGCGTTCGATCCGCCGCAGCTCCCTGGCGTCGGGCCCGTCGGGCACGGATCGGCCCTCGGAGATGAACCGGCGAATCCGCACGAGCAGCCCCAGGTCGGCCACCTGATCCCGTGTCAGCGCCGCAAACGGATCGTTCACCTCCGCGCTGGGCTCGGGCAGGAGGTCCGACCACTCGACCTCCCGGACCTCGGTGGCGAGAGCCGCACGGGCCCAGGCCAGCGTCAGGAGGATCAGCGCCACAGTGCAGACGATACGCCGCACGGCCCCCCCCCTCCCTGACGACGGATGGAATCGCACGCGCAGCGCCTAGTCCTTCAACGCGTTCTTGTAGACCTTGCCGTCCTTCATGATGAGCAGGATGTTCTCCTCGTAGTCCGCCAGCAGCGTAACGTCCTCGAGCGGGTTCCCTTCGACGAGGAGGAGGTCGGCGTACGCGCCCTTCGTCACCGCTCCGAGGGTTCCCTCACGGTACGGATGGCGAAGTCCGCTGAGAGCCAGCAGTTCTGCCGCGGTCGAGGTCGCCATCCGGAGGACCTCGACGGGGCTGAAATGCTCGGCGAGGGTGAGGAACTCCTTGCTCTGCTCCGGGAAGATCTCGGGTGCGCCGAACTGGTCCGTAGAGAAGACGAGCTTGACACCGTACTTCTTGGCCCAGGCCAGTTGGTTCCTGGCGCCTGCGTTGACCTCGGCCAGCTTGTCGGCCGTCGCGCCGGGCGGCAGGCCCAGGTAGTTCGGAGAGGTGAGGCTGATTCGAGCTGTCGGGCACAGGTACGCACCACGCTCGGCCAGGAACTTCATGGTGGCCTCCGTGACGAATGGAGCGTGCTCGATCGACTTGACCCCCGCCTCGACGGCCATGCGGACGGCTCGGTCCGTGTAGGCGTGAACAGCAACGTAGGTGCCCCAGTTCTCGGCCGCGACGACGGCGGCTCGCATCTCCTCGGGTGTGTACTGGACCGTGTCCAGCGGGTCGTACGGTGACGATACGCCCCCACCGGCCATGACCTTGATCTGGACCGCGCCGCGGCGAAGCGCCTCGCGCACCGCCCGCGTCACCTCATCGGCTCCGTCGGCGATGTAGACCCAGCCCTCGCGGTCGAGGAAGCTCAGATTCCCGGTCATGACAGGGTGCGGGTCGTTGTAGTTGCGGAAGTCACCGTGCCCCGAGGTCTGCGTGATGAACGGGCCGGATGAGAGGATCCGGGGGCCGGGAAGCAGACCGCCGTCGATAGCGCGAGCCAGGCCGACGGTCGGGCCGCCGATGTCCCGCACGGTAGTGAACCCCCGTAGCAACATGCGCCGAGCCTGATCGCCCGCCAGTGCCCCGACGTACATCCAGTCGTAGTCGTTGCGGATCTCACCCGGCCGTCGGACGAGGGCGAGGTGGACATGGGCATCGATGAGCCCCGGCATGAGAACCCGCCCACCGCATTCGATGATGCTGGTCCCGTCCTGGGCCTCGAGGTGTTCGCCGACGGCCTTGATCAGCTTCCCCTCGACGAGGACGCTACCCGCCGTCAGGCGTTCACTCACGCCGTCGAAGATCCTGACATTCTTGAATAGCACCGAGGAGGGAGTCGGCTCGGCGTCCTCGGCCCTCACGAGCCCGGGCGCGAGTGCAGTCAGAAGGAACAGAGCCACGGCATGCAGGGGCAATTGTCTCATTCTCGTGCATCTCCTCTGGGCGTTCATCCAAGATGGCGGCAGGCTCCTGCCTCCCGCCCAACGGACGAGACTCTCACGTCACGGGGTGGCTCACCGAGCAGCGCTCCTGGTGCCGCTTCACACCTCCACCGTCCGCCGGATGATAAGGTCCTGCCAACGTCCCGCCTGTCACTTTGGGCCAGAACCTCCACCGTGCCCGCTCCGTCGACCATCCACGCGTCCCTGATTCAGCGCTTGCTGGCGCGCCTCGACCGTGAGGGGGCCCCGAGTCTCCGGCTCCTCGAGCAGTCGGGGATGTCGCCGTCCATCGTCGCGCTCGATCCGACGACCTCGATCGACGAGGAGCCGCTCTGGACGCTTCTGGACCTCTCGGCCCGGGAGATGGGGCCCGGGTTCGGGCTCACCGCCGGCCGAGAGGGCCTCTTGGCGCTAGGCTTGCTGGGCAAGCGGATTCGGCAGGCACTCACCCTCCGGAATGCGCTGGTGACGCTGATCGAGGGCATCCGGACGTTCAGCAACAAGGCCGACTTCTGGATCGAGGGCGACGAGGGAGGCATCTGGCTGCTTCGCAACGCCGATCTGCTCGCCGCCAATCCAGGTGCTCCCGAGGCGGAGTTCTACGTCATTGCCACGCTCGAGTCGATCGTGCAGCTCGTCGTGGACGAGCCCTGGCGCAGCGAACGGGTCCGACTGCGTCACGCCACGCCGGAAGGGGCCTTCCACCACCCCGACCGGGCGCGCAATGGTCACCGCCACACCGCAGTCTTCGTTCCCGCCAGGCTCCTCGATCGTCCGCTCCGTACGCTGATCGAGCCCGAACGCAGGACGGAGGGCGCAAGGCTGAAGGACGTGCGCCGGCTCGCAACGGAACGCCTGGGCGCGGGGGAGGCGCTAACCCTTGGGCGAGCAGCAGCCGCGATCAGCACTTCCGAGCGGACCCTGAAGCGGAGGCTGGCCGACGAGGGGTTGACCTACCGCAAGTTGCTCGCACAGGTCCGCTTCGCTGAGTACCTGCGGCTGCTTCGCTCACCCCATCTCCAGATCCGCGACGTGGCGCACCGGGTCGGCTACCCGGACCCCGCGAATTTCACGCGGGCGTTTCACGGCTGGACCGGCACGACGCCGAGCCTGTATCGAGAGAGTCTGCGGTGACGCAAGGTTGCGCCCCTCACATGGGATGATCGACACCGGTGCGTCGATCGGAGTGTCCTCCAGCCCGGCGATCACGTATAGGTGGTCCGAGAGCATCGCGGACGCCGCGATGCCCAAGCCCTGGTTGGGTGCAGCGATCGTCGGGTTGGTGAGAAAGGCCAGGTTCTGGAACGAAGTCCAGGGGTTGATGAGCCCATAGATGTCGAGGTAGTCCGTCGCATCGAGGACGCCCGCGATCACGGAGATGCGATCGCCGAGGAGGCGCTGCCGCCAGTAGAGGTTCGTCAGCGCCCAGCGGATGTCGCTGAACGGCGGGCCGGTCACGCCGACGTAGCCGGTCTCGAAGCCGAGGCCAAGCGGCGCCACGTCCGTCATGGCGTAGCGGCTCTCGCCCTTGAAGACGAGGGAGCCGGTGTTCGGACAGCCGCGGTTCACGAGGTCCCACGTGCCGTAGAGGCGAGCGATAGCCCCAACGGCGCTCTCCTCGCCGAGGCTCTCGGTGAGGTGCTGAGCGAGCAGCGTGTAGTCCCCCGCCAACTGCAGGCCGTGCCGCTTCTGGAGGCAAGCCTTCCAGTCGTAGTAGGGCTTCAGTGCTCGCCGCAGGGTGTTCGCCCGGAATACGGGGCCCGTCGGCGCCTGGTCCTCGGCGATCTGGCTCGGCACGCTGCTCGGTCCGGCGAACCCGGGATCGCGCTTCGGCTCCGCCTCGCCGTCCTCGGCGTGGGCAGGCGCGGCCCACAGGACAAGAGCCACCAGGGCCAGACCGAGGAGAATCGAGAGGCGGCTGCTCATCCGGGGGGTGCTCCGTGTCCAGTGAT
>JAUXCH010000433.1 GCA_030618975.1 Planctomycetia bacterium | reverse complement strand
GGTCCGTGATGTACGGGCTGTACCCGCTGCTTCTCCTCTCCGGGGTCGCCCTGCTCTTTCCGGACTTCCTCCCGAAGGACGTTCTGGATCATCCCGGCGCGTGGTGGGTCGCGGCCATCCACTGGCTGCTGGCCGCGGGGGTCATCCTCTTCCTGCTCGGGCACCTCTACCTGGGGACGATGGGCGACAAGGTGCGCGACCTCTACGCCGCGATGATCGACGGCTTCCACCGGCATCGGAAGCCCGAGTAGAGCGCGGCGCGGTCGCGGGGACGTCGTGGCGGATCTCCTTCCGGTCGACCTGGACCTCGAAGCGTACCGGGCGCTCTACGCGCGGGACGAGGTCTGGACTCCGGCCTTGGAGCGGATCCGTATCCGGCACGCGCTGCCGTCGCCGCTCCTTCGCGCTCCCCTGGGCTCGCACCTGGTGTGGTACGCGGGTGCGACCCACGTGATCAAGCTGTTCGCGCCGCTCTTCCCCTCCGACCACGAGGCGGAGACCGCGTTGCTGCCGCTCGTGCACGGACGGTTGGGCGTGCGTACGCCGCGGATCCTGGCGGACGGCGACCTGGACGGATGGTCGTATCTCGTGCTCGATCGCGTACCGGGGCGTCCGGCCACGGAGGTCTGGGCCGAGGTGCCTCGGGCCGAGCGTCTCCGCTTGCTGGGGGAGGCCGGTGAGGTCCTGGCGCGCGTTCACGAGCTGCCGGTCGAGGAGCCGGCCGCGCAGGCGCGCGCGTGGACCGCCTTCGTCCGGGACCGCCTGACGTCGGCACCCGAGCGTGACGACCTGTCCCCCGCCCTGCGGCGCGACGTCGGGCGCTTCCTCGCGGATCTCGCGCTCCTGCCCGGGCCGGACTTCCGTGCGGCACACCTCTACGCGGACCTCACCGGCGACCACCTCCTGCTCCACCCCGTCTCCAGGGGGAGGTGGCACCTCGCCTCGCTGATCGACTTCGGGGACGCGCGGGTGGGAGACCGCCGCTACGACCTCGTGGCTCCGGGGCTCGACCTCGCGCTCGGAGACGGCGAGGCGCAGGCCGCCCTCGTCCGGGGCGCGGGGTTGGAGAACGACCCCGGCGTGAGCTCGCACGGTCTGCTGGGGTGGTCGCTGATCCACGCGTACGTGGATCTTCGTGAGGTCGTGCCGGGCGGGGGAGACCCGGTCGAAGCACCGAGCCTCGCGGCGCTGGCGCGGCGACTCTGGCCTCCGGAGACGCCGCCTGCCCAACCCCGGTGAGACCGTAGGATCGTGCGTCATGCGATTCCGTCTCCTCGACCTCCCGTACCCCGCGCGCCTCGCCGTCGGAGCCTTCTGCGTGCTCCTGCTCGCCTTCCACGTCTCGGCGCAGGCGACGCTGTGGGCGCAGGCGGGGGGCGGCTCGATGCCGTCGACGCAGGAGGTGCTGTGGAAGTATCACGGCAACCCTGCGCGTACGAAGTTGCACGAGGTCCTCGACCTGTCCCTGCCGCGGAGCAGTCCGCGTGCGATGTTCTGGTACCTCGACCCGCAGGCCACGCCGGATTCGTTGGAGACCGTCGAGGCGCGGCGCGCGGTCGTGCTCGACTGGGTGGCGGCGGGCGCACCGCGTTTCGGCTGGGAGCCGGTGCGTCAGGTGCTGCAGGAGCAGGGCCTGTGCCGTGAGTGCCACGGAGCAGGCAAGGAGATGGCGCGCGTCCCCCTCGACACCTACGAGGACGTCGTGAAGGTGGCGCGGCCCGGGCGCGGCATGCTGCCCGGCGTGCTGCTCGTCTCCGCGCACAACCACCTCTTCGCGTTTGCGGTCGCCGCCCTGCTGTTGGGGGTCCTCACGGCGCTCTCGGGGGTCCGGCGCTTCGTCGCCTCCGCCCTGGTCCTGGCGGCGTTCGCGGGCGCCGCGATCGACGTCGGGGGCTGGTTCCTCACCGCCGCCGCCGGCGACCCGTGGCAGAAGGTCGTGGTCCTCGGCGGGGCGTCGTTCGGGCTCGCCACGACGCTGATGGCCCTGCTCGTGCTCGACGAGGTCGCCCTGGGCGGGTGGTTCGCGAAGCGTCTGCGGATCGCGCGACCGGTCGGGGAGCGCGACGCGGCCTGAGCGCCTCGCCCTCGTCGCCTTCGGGTTCGCCGGGGGCGGGGCGCCGGAGGGGCCCTCACTCGGGAACGGGGCGCCTCGTGGACGTCGCGCCCACCGCGCACGCGCTGCCGGGAGTCGAGTCCGAGGAGACGGGCACCGGCGAGCCTCTGCCGTGTCCAAGGGGGAAGTAGCCGCCCTTCCCGGGCTCGGGGACGACTCCGGGCCCTGGCGGGGGCGGCTCGCGGTACCATCCGTCCCGAGGGGTCGCTCCGAGCGGGGCGCCTGGGAGCCAGCCATGAAGGTCACGTTGCCCGAGAAGGTCACCGGAACGCGGGATTCGCTCTTCGTCCTGGAAGTCGAGTTCCCGGTGGCGACCGAGGAGCGAGTCGTCGAGGTGGAGACGACCGGCGCGATCGAGCCGCTCGATCTCAGCGGAAGCAGCCGGGGCGGTACCTACCGGGTCCCCGTCGGTCTCGAGCGGTTGCACGTGCCGCTGCGCGTGACCGAGGCCGCCGTCGGTGAGGCCACGCTGAAGGTGACGTGCACCGAGGGTCCGGAGTCCGAGAAGACGGAGGAGCGAGTGGTCGTCCTCGAGGGGGCGACCGCGACGGCGACCGGCTCCCGGAAGCGCTGGCTGGGTGTCGCCGCGGCCGTGCTCCTCGTGGCGGGTGCCGCGTGGGTCGTGTCGCAGCTCTTCGGCCATGGCGGTGTCCCGGACCTGAGGGGCCTCACGCACGAGGAGGCGGAGGCGCGCCTCGTCGAGGAGCACCTGCTGGCCCAGGTGCGCTACGAGCAGGCCGAGACGCCCGAGGACGAGGGCGTGGTCGTGCGCACGATCCCTTCAGCCGGCAAGGCCGTGCCCGACGACGGCGTGATCGAGGTGGTGCTGGGCCGACCGTCCGGCCAGATCGTCGGGATCCCGGCCGTGGTCGGGGCAACGGCGGAGAATGCGGAGCTCGCACTCAGGGCGGCGGGCTACGAACCGCTGCAGCGCAAGGTGCACGTCGACGATCCGGCGCAGGTCGGCCGTGTCACGAGCCAGAGCCCGGAGGCGGGAACGCCGCTGGCGCCGCGTAGCGAGATCGAGATCTTCGTGGGACGCGCCCCCGACACCTTCCAGATGCCCGCCGTCGTCGGCCTCACGGCCCAGGCCGCGCGCGAGTCCCTCGAGACGATGGGCCTGGTGGTGGACGTGAAGGAGGAGGACGTCGCCGACCCCGGTCTGGCCGGCACGGTCATCCGCCTCACGCCGGGTCCGGGTACGAACGCCGCGCCGGGAGACGTGGTCACGGTCTTCGTCGGCCGGTCGCGCGGCGTCACGCCGCCGCCGGTGGAGCCGCCGGACGTCCCGCTGCCCGACGTGCCGGTTCCGGACGTGCCGACGCCCGACCCGCTCGAGCCGGTCGCGCCACCGCTTCGGCCCGACGTCCCCGAGCCCGTCCCTACGCCGGATGTGCCGGGGCCGGTCGCGGCGCAGCCGCTCGTCGCCGACGCGGACGGGCTGATCCTCATCCCCGACATGCGGGGCTGGTCGCGCGAGGAAGCCCAGGAGAAGCTGCGCGCCGCGGGCCTCGTCCCGGTCGTGATGGTCGAACCTGCGAAGAAGGCGGGGGACGCCGGCCGTGTGATCCGGCACCGTCCGGGTGCGGGAGAGAGGCGCGCCACGGCGACCATGGTCTTCGTGAACGTCGGCGACGCCACGCCGCTCACCCCGTCGGACGTGCCCGCTCCGGTCGTTCCGGCGCCCGACGTCCCGTCTCCGGACGTACCGCTGCCCGACGTACCGGAGCCCGTCGTACCGGAGCCGGTCGCGCCGCCGCTTCCGTCCGACGTACCCGAGCCCGTACCGTATGAGCCGGGTTCCGACGTGCCGGAGCCCGACGTGCCCGAGCCCGACGCGCCGGAGCCGCCGCCCGTACAGCCGGGCCAGCCCCGTCCCGTGCCCGACGTGGTGGGCGAGAAGCGCGTCAAGGCCGAGGGCCTGATCCGCGAGGCCGGCTTCCACTACCACATCGTGCTGAAGGTCACGGACTACCCGGCGGACGGGACCGTCCTCGGCCAGGATCCGGCACCCGGCGTGACGCTGCCTCCGGGCGGAGAGGTCGTGCTCGAGGTCGCGAAGGCGCCGGCGCCGGCGGACGCAATGGTCCCCGTTCCCAAGGTGACGGGTCTCGAGCGGTCCGTCGCCGAGCGCATGCTCCGGAACGCGGGCTTCCTCGTGAACGTCACCCTCGGCGGCGGTGAGCCCGGCGCGCAGGGGCTGGTCGCGGACCAGGCCCCGGAGCCCGAAGTGCTCGCACCCCGGCGCTCGTGGGTGGAGATCGTGGTCGTGAGCGGTACCGGCGCGCGCCGCACCGCCGACGGCGGTCCGCCGTCGATCGACCCCGCGTCGGTCGCGCCCCGGAGCGGCCCGGGCACCTCCGCCGGGCTCTCGAGGGCACCCGCCGTCGGACCCGGTGCGCTGAGAGTGCCTCCGCCGACGCAGCGAGGGCCGACCCCGCTCCCGCCGGTGCGACTGCCGCCGCGCGGGTCGCCGAAGACGGCCACCGTGCCCTCCTCCGTGGGGAAGGGCGCGCGCGACGCCATCACCGCAGTGCTGCAGGCGGGCTTGATTCCGATCATCGAGGTCGACCGCGCCGCGACGCAGTCGGTCGGAACGGTCGTCAAGGAGAGCCCCGAGGGGGGCAGCGGCGCGCTGCCCGGCGACCTCGTACGCCTCAGGGTCGCCGTGGGCGTGGGGGGGGGGCCGTACGTCGATCTGCCCACCTCGATCGGCGCGGTGGTCAATCGGGCCCGGCGGATGTTCGCGAGTGGCGGGACGGCCGTCACCGTGGTCGAGATCAAGGTGCCCGGCCACCCCTACGCGGGAACGGGTCGCGTCGCGGCGCAATACCCGGTGTCGCGGATGCCCAGCTCGCAGGCCGCGCCCGTCACTCTGTGGACCGTCCTACCCTGAGGGGGACCGTC
>JAUXCH010000061.1 GCA_030618975.1 Planctomycetia bacterium | reverse complement strand
TGGCTCACAGAACGACATGGCTACGATCCGACTTCTCCTGTACACGGACGGCGTGACGGATCGGGTGCTGGGAGACGGACGGCGGGCGGGCGTCGATGCGGTGGAAGCGTGGTTCGAGGCCCACGGCGACCTCGAGGGCCGGGACCTGGTCGATCGACTGGCCGGGGTCGGAACGACGGACGAGGGCGATCAGGCGGACGACGTCCTCGTGATCCTGGCCACGGTGCGTGCCTGACGACGTCCCCCTCGGCTACGTCACCACCGTTGCCGCACGACACCACACGTTCTGACGCGCGCGAAGTTCCCTGTGCTCGTTCCCCAGATCCCATCGGGCGGAAGCCTCGGGTCTCCCCGGGAGTACCGTGTTCACCGTCTGAGCAAGGGCCGAGGAGGGGTCAGGCGAACGCCTCGAAGCTCCACCAGCCGTTGACCTGATTGACCGTCAAGACCCCTCGAGCGAAG
This sequence comes from Planctomycetia bacterium, assembly GCA_030618975.1. GTDB lineage: Bacteria > Planctomycetota > PLA2 > PLA2 > JAEUHO01 > JAUXCH01. The sequence goes on along the minus strand of JAUXCH010000061.1, from coordinate 11,840 downwards.
CAATCGAGCCCGAGGATCAGCCCAGGTTCCATGTCCTCGTGCTCGGCGATGAGCAGGCGCTCGGCAAAGGTCCAGGCGCCGTCGTTCTCTCCCTCGAGGACGACGTGTGCTGCGGTGTACGCGCAGGGAGCTGGCTGTGCGTGTGCGGCATGAGTGATCTCTGCGACCCCAATCTCGATCAGGCCGAGTTTCTCCACGAGATCCCGCCGGATCACAGTTCCCGCCGAACCCGTATCGACCAGCGCCGTTGCTTCGGCGCGTTCGTAGGGGAGGATCTTTCCGGGAATGGTCTCGACCACCACCTGAAGCTCGCAGCGCGCTGGCCGCGAGATCGTGGCGGACCCGGAAGATGCTAGCCAGCGTTCTTCTCCGCGGCTTCGCGGAAGCGCAGGTGAGACACGATGACCGGCTCATCGTGCGCCGTTACCTGCTTCACCATGAATCCCGGCTCCCCGTACTCCTCGTCCGCGGCCCTCCAGGCCTCGACGTACTCAGCGTAGAAACCCAGGACCCTGCTCCTCCGAATCACGGCCCACTTCCCCTCGTGGACCGAAACCCAGTCTGCCCTGTGCGCCTCGAACGCGGCGAGTTCTTCTTCGAGTTCCGGGCCCACGGTCTCTCCTCCGCTACGGAGCTTTCACGGCGTGTTGAAGCCCCTCGGATGCTGGGAACGACCGCAGTCTACGAGGGACCCCGGACCGCTTGACGGGGGGGCGAGTGGGGGAGGACGCCCACCGGGTGGCCTACAATCACGCCACCCGGGAGGACGGCATGCGACGCGGAGGAACGGCATCTCTCCGCCTGCTCGTGCTCCTGCTCGTGGCCGGGGCGGCGTGCGCCCTCTGCGCGCGCGCGGACGACGAGGCGCTCACCTGGAATCAGGTCCAGAAGAAGCACCGCAAGGCCTTCAAGACGCTCTCGCTTCCCGCGCACGCCAAGCTGACGAAGGAGATCGAGCGTCGGCTGCCCGGCGGCGTCGTCATCGAGGCCGCGCCCTTCGACCGACTCGTCAAGGGCCTGCTCGCTCCGCACGCCGAGCGATTGGCGCTCAGGGAAGAGGTGCTGCGCAGCCTCGCGCACCACGCGTCGCCCAAGGCCGGCAAGGCCATCGAGGCGGCCCTGAAGACCCTGGCCAAGGAAGGCGCCGATCGAAGCAAGCGCCTGCTGGCCATGGAAGCCGAGTACGCCGAGGTCTACAACCGCGGCTACCTGGAATCGGGGGAGGGCGCTCGCCGCACGCGCAAGGCGGCGGCCGTGCTAATTCCCTTCTATCGGACGCTCCTGGCTCGTAACCGTGCGTTGCAGGACGAAGCGGTCACGGCCCTGGCGGCCATGAAGTCGGGCGACGCCTTCGCCTGGCTGGGTTCCGCGGCGCGCGGCGGAAAGACGGCGTCGCTGCGCGGGGCGGCCGTCGAAGCCCTCGGCCGGGTCGGCGGCGAAGAGGCCCGGGCCGTGCTCACGCAGGCCGTCGCCAAGGACCGCGAGGCGCGCGTGCGCAGCCGGGCGCTCGCCGCGCTCAGCGCCTGGCCGATCAAGGACATGCAGGCCGCGGTCGTGGCCGCCCTGCAGGACGCCGCCTGGGAGGTCAGGGCGCTGGCGGTGGCCATGTGCGTGCGGGGCAGGCTCGTCGAAGCGACCGAGGCGTTGATCGTTGCCCTGGAGAAGGAGGACGGTCGTCTGCGAGGAGACATCGACGATGCGCTGCACGCGCTGGTCGGCGTGCGCATGTACGCCGACGTGGCGCTCTGGAATCGCTGGCTGGAGGAGAACCGCGAGCAGGTCGCGGAGCAGGCGCGCGCACTGGCCGACGGCGGCGCGTACGACGAGCCGCTCGGGCCCCTGGAGGACTGGCCCGCCAGGGAGGGCGAGAGCGAGACCGAGGACGAGAAGCGCGGCGGAACGACGGCGTTCTACGGCATCACGTCCTACAGCAAGCGCATCGTCTTCCTCGTCGACATCTCCCGCAGCATGCAGGACGAGGCGCAGGACGAGCCGCCGAAGGTCGGCGACGCCAAGCACCCCTACCGGGAGCCCCGCGGCCGCAGCAAGATGGCCATTGCGCGGTGGCAGTTGCATCGGGCCGTGCACGACCTGCCGGAGGACGCGTCCTTCGACATCGTCGTCTACAGCGAGTCCTACAAGGTGTGGAAGACGAAGATGACGCGTGCCAAGCCGCGCGCGAAGAAGGCGGCGCACGAGTTCATCAAGGAGCTGGTCGCCAACGGGACGACCAACATCGGCGACTCGCTCGACAAGGCGTGGGAGCTGGCGGGGGCGGCCGGCGAACCGGGGGACGCCTTCCCGGGGGGACTGGCGGCCGACACGCTCTATCTCCTGTCGGACGGCAACCCCAACCGTGGCCGGGTCAACGTCCTCTCGGAGTTGCTGCGGGACTTCGTCCGGCGCAACCGCCGAGCGCGGCTGGTGGTGCACACGATCGGGATCGGCGAGGCGGCGGGCAGCTCCTTCCTCGAGGATCTCGCCGCCCGCACCGGCGGTCGGTACGTGGGATTTCGTTGAGCCCTTGACCTTCGGGCTTCGTGAGACGTCGCGCCTTCCGTGCCGAGGCGGGTACGGGTACAGTACGCCCATGTGGATCTTGGTCGTCGAGGACGAGCGCAAGGTCGCGGCTTTCATCCGCAAGGGGCTGGAAGAGGAGTCCTACACCGTCGACGTCGCTTGCACGGGCCCCGACGGGGAGTGCCTCGCACAAGCGAATCCCTACGACCTGGTCGTGCTCGACCTGATGCTGCCGGGCAAGGACGGCATCGAGGTCTGCCGGAGCCTCCGCGAACGCGGGAGCACGGTCCCGATCCTGATGCTCACCGCCCGGGACACCGTGGAGGACAAGATCGAGGGGCTCGAGAGCGGCGCGGACGACTACCTCGTCAAGCCCTTCGCCTTCGAGGAGTTCCTCGCCCGCGTCAGGGCGCTCCTCCGGCGCGGTCCGGCGCGGGACGCGGTCCCCCTCACGGTGGCGGATCTCCGCCTCGACAGGTCGACGCGCACCGCCCGGCGCGGTGATCTCGAGATCAGTCTCACCAACCGCGAGTTCGCCCTGCTCGAGTTCTTCATGCGCCGCAAGGGACAGGTTCTCTCCCGTGCCGTGATCGCCGAGCACGTCTGGGGCATCAACTTCGACTCCGAGAGCAACGTGATCGACGTGACGGTGTGCCACCTGCGCGGCAAGGTGGACCGGGGCGCTTCCTTCTCCCTCATCCGCACGATCCGTGGTGCGGGGTACATGCTGTGCGAACGCGAGGACCGATGAAGAGGTCGGCCCTGAGTCTCAAGGCCAGGCTCCTCTTCATGCAGATCGCCGTGTTCGGCGTCGTCGCCCTCCTCGGCGGTCCCATCCTCTTCTTCGCCATGTCCTACGCGCTGCACCGGGACCGGGATGCCTACCTGGCCTCCATGGCGAAGACCCTGACGACGGAGTACCTGGCAACCCGGGCCGCTCCGCGGACCTCTTCCCTCCCTCCCCGCTGCCTGCCCGAGCCGGTGCCTCCCGACTCGGAGGCGCCGGGGGCCACGCACCGGCCGCGCCATCTCCTCGTGTGCGACCCGAGAGGCCGGGTGCTCGCGAGCGACGGGGAAACGGAACCGCTGGCGCCTGCTGCCGTCCACGAGGCGGCCCGGACACTGTCCCCCGCCTACGCGGACGTGCGCTGGTCGGCCGAGATCTTCCGCACCGTCGCCTGGCCCTTCCGCGACGAGGACGGGGAGGTCTTCGTGATGGAGATCGGGACGTCCTACCTGGTCATCGAGACCGTACTGGGCAAGAGTTTCCTCCTCCTGGCGGTGATCGGAGGAACCACGCTCCTCTTCCTGATTCTCGGAAGCTGGTTCCTGACGCACCGCGCCTTCGAGCCCGTGGACCGGGTCATCCGCCGGCTCGAGGCGATCGACGAGGACAACCTTTCGGAGCGAATCCCGACGGAGGGGCGAAGCGACGAGATCGGGCGCTTCATCGCGGTGATCAACGGCGTGCTCGATCGCCTGGACCGCGCCTTTCGCGCGCAGAGCCGCTTCTCCTCGGACGTGGCCCACGAAATCCGCTCCCCCCTCACTGCGCTACGGGGGCAGATGGAAGTGGCGCTGCGGAAGGACAGGCCGGCCGAGGAGTACCGCGAGGTCCTCGTCGACAACCTGGAGGAGGTCCTGCGCCTCGCCCGCCTCGCCGAGGACCTGATGAACCTGGCGCGGGCCGATGCGGGGATTCTGCGCATGCGGCACCGGCCGATCGACCTGGCGTCGTTGCTCGATCGCGTCGTTGCGCGCTTCGAGCACGCCCGTGGGGCAAGGCGTGTCACCCTCACGCTCGAGGCGCAGGAGCGGCTCTTCGTCCTGGGCGACTCGGGGCTCCTCGGCCGGATGTTCGACAACCTCGTTGACAATGCGCTGATGCACTCCTCGACGGGCCAGGCGGTCACGATCCGCCTGACCCGAGAAACACTGGCCCGAGAAACCCCGACCCGAGAAGGAGGACGGGCTGTCATCGCCGTGCGGGACGACGGCGAGGGCATCCCCCCCGAGCACCTGGAGAAGATCTTCGACCGCTTCTACCGGGTGGACAAGGCCCGTTCCCGCGACCGTGGTGGAACCGGTTTGGGTCTGGCGATCGTCCGGCAGTTTGCATGGCTGCACCGCGGATCCGTGAGCGTCCGGAGCACGGTCGGGAAGGGGAGCACGTTCACCGTCGACCTGCCGTTGGCCTCCACGGAGGAAGAAGACGCCCCGCCGAGCCGCGTGAACGAAGTTTAATTCGCCCTTCAGGTGGGTTTCACCTTTGCACTCTAGACTCCCATCGCATCCGCAAGATGTCACGTATGGGAGTCCAACGCCGTGGATCTCTCGTTCGAATCCACTCCGCAGCACCACTCGCGCCGCCGGATCATCGCGATTCTCCTCGTGGCATCCCTCCTCCCTCTCTGCCTGATGGGAGCCGGAGTCTGGGTGGTCTTCGGCAGGATCATCGAGAAAAAGGCGCTCGAGCTCCAGCACTCGGTGGTGCAACACCACGCGCAGGTCATTCGCTCCTATCTCGACGAGCGATTCCTGTGCATGCGGATGTTGGCGAGCAGCAACTCGCTCCAAGATCTTCGTGAGCCGGGTCGCCTCGCCCAGAGCCTCCAGGTGCTCAACGAAACGACGAGCGGCGGCTTCGTGGACCTGGGTCTCATCGGCCTGGACGGCGAGCACCTGGCCTACGTCGGACCGTTCGACCTGGAACATCACAACTACCGCGACACCGACTGGTTCCAGAGCGTTCTCGCGGAAGGAGAGCACCTGAGCGACGTATTCCTGGGTTTCCGCCAGGTGCCGCACTGCATCATCGCCGTGAAGGGCTGTTGCGACGACGGGAAGCCCTGGCTCCTCCGAGCCACGATCAACGGACGTCAGTTCGAGGAGCTCGTGCACACGGCCGTACTGGGCGAGAGCGGCGACGCCTACATCCTGAACCGGGAGGGCCGCCTCCAAACGACGTCGAAGACGGGATCTCAGCTGCAGATCTCGCCGCTGCCGCTACCCGCCATGCATCCGGGCGTGGCCGATCGCCGGATCGACACGGACGGCGGTGAGAAGATCCGGACGACCGTGTGGCTCAACAGCGATCGCTGGGTCCTGGTGGTCGAGCAGGACGCGGCAGAGGTCCGGGCTCCCGTAGAGCGGGCCTTCGCCTCGGGCGCGCTCGTCGTGGTTCTCTCCGTGCTCATCCTGATCGTCACGATCTTCCTGGCCACTCGATACCTCACGAGCCGTATCGAGTTGGCGAACGCCGCGCGAGAGGAGATGTTTCGCGCGTTCATGCGATCCGCGAAGCTCGCCTCGGTGGGCGAGCTGGCCACGGGACTCGCGCACGAGATCAACAACCCGCTCGCCGTCATCAGCGCCGAGCGGACGAACATCGACGACATCGTCGGGGCCTTCCCGAGCACCAATTCCGACAAGGAGGAGTTGCTCGCGTCGACCGACCGAGTCCGTCACCAGGTGGAGCGCTGTGCGTCCATCACGGCGAAGATGCTCCAGTTCGGCAGGAAGGGAGAGTCGACGCCGAGGCCGACGGACATCGCAAGGCGGCTCCGGGAGATCGCCGGCCTCCTGCACCGGCAGGCGGCGGTGCGCAACATCGACCTCTCTCTCGAGATCGAGGAGGGCGTGCCCCCCGTCGTGCTCGACCCCCTCGAACTCGAGCAGGTGCTGATCAACCTCATCAACAACGCGTTCTACGCCATGCCGGACGGAGGTCGGATCCGTCTCCGAGCCAACCGCGTCGGGCGCGTCGTACATCTCGACGTCGAGGACGAAGGCGTCGGGATCCCCGAGGAGCTCCTCGACCGCGTCTTCGAGCCCTTCTTCACCACCAAGCCCGTGGGGGAGGGGACGGGACTCGGGCTCTCCATCTGCCACGGGATCGTGCACTCGTGGGGCGGCATCCTCGAAGTCGAGAGCGAGCTCCACAAGGGAACTCGCCTGCGGATCCGCCTCCCCGTTGCCGTGCCGAAGCCCCCCCGGAGGAAATCATGAACCAAGGAAAGAGCAGGATCACCCTGCTCCTCGTGGACGACGAGGAGCAGTTCCTGGACGTGACGTCCACCGTGCTCTCCCGCCGGGGGATCCACGTGCTGACGGCGGCGAGCGGCCTGAAAGCGCTCGAGATCCTCGAACGGGAGGCGGTGGACGTCGTGGTGCTCGACATCAAGATGCCGGGCATGGACGGCGTGGAGGTCTTCGATCACATCAAGCGGGCAACGCCGGGCATCCCCGTGATCATCCTGACCGGTCACGCCTCCATCGACCAGGCGTTCACGATGTCGCGGGAAGGCGTCTACGACTACCTCGCCAAGCCCTGCAACATGGAGAGCCTGTCGGCCCTCGTCCTGAGGGCCGCGGCGACACGGACGCGCAGGGAGTCGTCACCTCCAACCGACGCGGACCCTCCCGAACGGCGAGAGACGATCCGGGTCCTGCTGGTGGACGACGAGCCGGACCTGCTCGAATCGCTCTCCAAGATCCTCAGGCGTCGGAACATGGAGGTCCACTGCGCCGAGAGCGGTGAAGAAGCGCTCGTCCGGCTCGACCGGACGCTCGTGGACGTCGTGGTCCTGGACGTGAAGATGCCGGGCATGGGGGGGCTGGAAGCCCTGGTTCGGATCCGCGCGGGCTTCCCGCACCTCCCGGTGCTCCTCCTCACCGGCCACCCCACCGTCGAGAACGCCCTGGAGGGCATCCGGAAGGGTGCCCTCGAGTACCTGATGAAGCCGCCCGACATCCAGGCCCTGGTCCTCTCGATCCGCCAGGCCTACCAGAGCGCGCAACGACAGATCGAGGAGGACCGGAACAAGATGATCCGGGACATCTTCCGGAGATTCCCCGATTGAGCCGGAGAGAAGCGATGGCCAGGCAGCCCCAGGTGAGAGCCTCCGGCTACGACCGCTACGTGAACTACCGGAGCTTTTCGGTTGCCGTCGCCGCGTTTGTCATCGTCCTCCTCGTGCCGCTGCCCGAAACCGTGCAGGACGTCGCCGTGGAGTTCGCGGCGGGCGACGAACACGTGGTGGAGTTCTACTGCGAGAACCTCTTCGGACAGCGCGCGAGCGACGTGAAGCAGGGGGAGATCTACGCCGCCCGGGTTCTCGAAGGGTGCATGCGCCAGGGAGCGCTCGATCGGAGCTCGGTCCTGAAGCGGAACGCGAGCCAGATCCGGAACATGGGAATCCCCACCACGGAGCGGCACTTCGACGAGTTCCGCCACCTGGTGGAGACGATGGACCCGGAGGCGTTTCGCACGCTCATGGCGGATGCCTACCGGCTGCGGAACACCGAGCTCACGTACGAGATGCTCTCCACCGGCGAGCGGGAAGAAGCGGATCGTACGGCGAGGCACATCCGGGTGTGCCTGGCCATGGTCGCCTTCGTGGTCCTCTGCTTCCTCACCGAGGCCATCCCCCTGCCCGGGGTCGCCTTCTGCATCGGCCTGATCCTGGTGTTCTCCGGAATCGTCTCGCGCAGGAACGTCGCATCGATGTTCTGGTCGGATGCCTGCTGGTTCATCATGGGCAGCCTGATGTTCGCGGTGGCCTTCGTGAAGACGGGGGTGGACAAGCGGATCTGCCTGCTGATCTTCCGGGTCCTGGCCAAACCGAGCATCGGATGGATCACCGCGGTCCTGATCCTGATCATCTCGCCCACAGCCGCGTTCATCTCGGACCACGCCCTGGCCGCCATCTTCCTGCCGATCGGCTTGACCCTCTACAACAACAGTCTGGGCCGAGGCGTCGGCGCGGACCGCGAGCTCGTGGCCATGCTGATGATCACCATCGCCATGGCCTGCAACATCGGAGGGTTCGGCTCTCCTTCGGGTGGAGCCAGGAACGTCATCATAATGACGTACATGGAGGACATGTTCGGCATCACGATCGGCTACGGCCAGTGGATCCTCTTCGGCATGCCCTTCGTGCTGATCATGATGCCGTTGGTCTGGCTCCTGGTGAACTGGCGATTCAAGCCGAAGATCAAGGATCTCGGCCCCGCGCTGGACGTCCTGAAGACGGACATCCGCAACATGGGGGGGTGGAGCAGGAACCAGGTCGTCGCGCTCGTCATCTTCGCGGTGATGCTGCTGGGGTGGATCACGGAGAACAACCTGATCTACGAGTTGACGGGCATTCGACTGGGGATCGGAGTGATCGCCGTCGCGGGTGCGGTGCTCTATCTCCTGGCCGGCGTCGTGAACTGGCGGGACTACCAGGAGAAGGTGGACTGGGGTGTCGTCTGGCTCTACGCGGGCGCCGTCGTCTTCGGACGGGTCCTGGACGAGACGGGGACCGCGTACTGGATGGCGCGCTCCATCGTGGGCCTCCTGGCCTCCATGGGTCTGGACTCGGGGCCGGGCCTGCTCGGCGCAGGCACGGTCGTCACCGCCGGCATGACGAACCTCATGGCGGACGGTCCCGCCGCGGCCTCCGTGGGTCCGGTGGCCCTCAACATGGCGGCCGTGAGCAACCCGGGCACGTCCCTGATTCCCTTCATGGGGTTGGCCACGGCGTGCGCCTCGTCCTTCGCCTACCTCCTGGTCATCGGCACGCCGCCCAACGCGATCGTCTACTCGAGCGGCTACATTCGAGCGAAGGACTTCCTCCGCGTGGGCATTCCCTGTCTCGCCCTGTCCGTCCTCGTGCTCCTGTTCCTGAGCCTCGTGGTCTGGCCTCTCATGGGGTTCGACGGAATCCCCAATCCTTGACGGCGTCGAGAGAAGGAAGGACATGAACACGCACGTGAACGCGAACGCGAAGGGGGACGGGCCCGCGATCCGGCTGCTCCTCGTGGACGACGAAGAGGACTTTCGCCAGGCCGCCGGGCGGGCTCTCGAGCGACGTGGCTTCACCGTGCTGCTCGCAGAGAGCGGGGAGGCAGCGCTCTCGATGCTCGCCGACGCGAACCCCGACCTGGTGATCCTGGACCTCCGGATGCCCGGACTGAGCGGGATCGAGACCCTGGACAGGATCCGCGAGCGGACGGGAAAGCTCCCCGTCCTCATCCTCACTGGCCACGGGACTCTCCAGAACGCCTTCGAGAGCATCCACATGTCCATCGTGGACTTCCTCCAGAAGCCGGTGGACATGGACCAGCTGGCCGCCCGCATCCGCCGGTTGCTCGAAGTGGAGGAGGGCGGGCGGCTGCGCGAGCGCGGCGGCGCGGAGCTGATGGTGTCCCCCGATCGCTATCCCCGGCTCTACGAGGACGAGCCCATCGAGCGCGCCGTGAGCGTCCTCTGGAAGGCATTCAACGATCCGGACGCGCTCGGCCCGGTGCGCTCGGCGCGGCTCTACGATCGCCGGGAGCGATTCCTCGGGCTCCTGCGCTTCAGCGACCTGCTGGAGATGGTCATCCCCCCGTTCTTGGGTGTCTCCCCCTATTCGACCTACTTCACCGGAATGCTCCTGGCCCAGTGCAAGGTGCTCGGCAAGCAGAGCATCTCCGACTTGCTGACCACGGAGCGGGTTTCCGTGAACGAGACCACGCCGTTGATGGAAGCGATCCACGTGATGGTCGACCGACATCTGATCACCCTGCCCGTGCTGCGGCGCGGCAAGCTCGTGGGAGTCCTCAGGGAGACGGACATCGTCGGAAACGTGCTCGAGAACATGGGCGGCACGCGGGGATCCTGACCCCGCGGTCAATGCGCGGCTGCGGTGGACCCCTCGTCCAGCTGCGCGAGGATGGCTTCGAAGGGACCGCGCATCTCCTCGAGCGCCGACTCGATGAAGTAGGGGGCGAGGAGGGCGTGGGCATCGAGCATCGTCACGGCGTTCAGGGAGGAGTCCGTGCGAGTCGCGGCGCGCAGGCGTTCTGCGGTTCCGCGATTCACGATCTGCATCTGCGCGTAGATCTCCTGGAGGCCCGCCAGGCTCAGGGTGGCCTCCTTGCCGTCGGCATGGCGGAAGTACTGTGCCGAGAGCCAGGCCCCGACCGCGCGTGACATGGTCTCGTCCGGGTCCGAGAAGGGCAGGTGGAAGCGCGCCATGGGCTTGAAGAAGGCCGTTCGCGGGCACCCGCTGCAGGCGATCAGCAGGCCCATGATGGAACGTAGCGCGGTCTGCGAGCTCGTGCGACTCGAGATGAGACGCTGCGGAGTGGCCACCTCCACGTCTACCTCGTCGTGGGAGATCACGTCGTCGAAGCGCCGGACGACGTCGGCGATGCTCAGGGCCAGCGGACAGCGCGGATGGGTTTGAGCGTCGAGAGGGCAGTTGGGGCACTCGTGAAAACCGAGGACGGTCCACGGGGGAGGCTCCGCAGGGCCCGGGCTCCGGACCTCGAGGGTCTCCGCGTCGAGGTGGACGTCGAAGATCTCGACGCGATCCGGTGAGAGTCGGATCGAGTAGCGGATGTGCATCGTCGCCATCGGCTGTCTCCCCTGCCTTGTGCGGACAGCATAGCGGCCCACCTCGTACGACGGAACAGGCCGCTCCGTCGCGTCCCCGTCTCCCGTACGATGCGCCACCGATTCGGAGGAGGTCGACATGGGTGTCTCGAGGAGCGCGGTGCTCCTGGTCGTCGTGCTGGGCCTGCTCCCGGGGTGCCTCTCGGACATCCGGCGGCACACGGAAGGCCGACTCGACGTCCCCTACGTCGGCCGGCCGGGCGCGCGGCGGTTCACCTACATGGTCTACCTGCCGCCGGGATTCGAGGATCCCGCGCGCGCCAAGGAGCGGTGGCCGCTGCTCCTCTATCTCCCCGGCACACTGACCTTCGGGCACGACATCCGCCGTTTGGGGTCCGGCGATCCGCCCGAGGTGATCGAGAAGGGGCGGGACCTCCCGCTGGTCGTGCTGACGGCCATGACGCCGGCGTTTTGGGAGCGGTGGCAGCCGAGCGTGGTGATGTCGCTGGTCGACCACGCGATCCGGACGTACCGGGTGGATCCCGATCGGGTCGTCCTCTCCGGGGTGAGCCTGGGCGGCGTGGGGGCCTGGGACACGGCGATCGCGTACCCGGACCGGATCGCCGCCATCGCGCCGGTCGGCGGGTGGGCGCACCCGCAGGGCGTGGAGCGCATGGTCGACGTGCCGGTGTGGGCGTTTCACGGCGCGCTCGACTTCGCCATTCCTACGTCCTTCCAGGGACAGCTGATCGACAGGCTGCGGAAGGCGGGCGGCGAGCCGCGCTTCACGATCTACCCCTGGGGGGCCCACTGGATCTGGGAGCGGACCTACGCGCGTGACGACCTGTATGCGTGGATGCTCGACCAGAGCCTGGTGAAGCGGCGGTCAGCGCGGGGCGCGGGTGCGCACGTGACGGCCCCGCCACACGACGCGCCGCAGCACGTAGGTGTG
>JAUXCH010000034.1 GCA_030618975.1 Planctomycetia bacterium | reverse complement strand
GCCGGCGTCGATGCCGACGCCGCCGACGTCGTCCACCACGACGGCGGCCCGGAGGCCTGCGGTGTTCGCCAGCAGGTGGTTCAGCAGCGTGGTCTTGCCCGCGCCGAGGTAGCCCCCGATGACGGTGCAGGGCAGCGGATCAGGCACTGCGCTCGTAGACCGTCTCGCCCTCCTTCATCGTCTCGATGACGGCGATGTCGAGGATGTCGTCGGTGTCCACGGTGAGAGGGTTCTTGTCGAGGATGACGAGGTCGGCGAGCTTTCCGGGCTCGAGGGTGCCCTTCCGGTCCTCTTCGAAGATCTGCCAGGCGGCGTCGATCGTGAGCGCCTTCAGGGCCTGCCACACGTCCACCCGCTCGTCCTTTCCGATCACCTGCCCCTCGCGCGCCTTGCGGGCGACCGCGGTCCAGATCATGCGCATGGGGTCCATGGGCGTGACCGAGAAGTCGCTGTGGTTGGAGCAGCGGAGGCCCTTCTTCACCGCCGACGCCATGGGGCTCAGGTAGTCGGCCCGCTCCTTCCCGAGGTTCTCGGTGTGAACGGTCCCCCAGAAGAACGCGTGCATGGTGAAGAAGCTCGGCGAGAACCCGAGCTCGACGTAGTCGTCGAGCTGTTCGGGGCGCATGAACTGCGAGTGGACGATCACGGTACGGCGATCGTCCCCGGCCTCGACCCCCGCCTTGCGCGCCGCGTCGATCAGCATGTCGATGGCCGCGTCGCCGTTGCAGTGGGAGAAGACCTGGATCCCCTTGTCGAAGACCTCCTTGGCCGCCTTGTCGACGGTTTCCGGCGGGAAGAGCGGCGCACCGCGCCAGTTCTCCTCGCCCGCGGGCCCCGGCGTCAGCAACGGTTCGCTCCAGAACGCCGTCTTGCCCTGGGGCGATCCGTCGACGATGAACTTCACCCCCTGGAGCTTCAGTCGGTTCCGGTACGTCCCGAAGGCCGAAGCCGCCTCGTCGGGGAGTTCCGTGGGCCCGCCTCGGAAGTCGGGCGCATACTCCTTCACCATGGCCGGAATTTCGAAGATCAGGGGCAGGGAGACGACGTCCAGGTAGAGACGCCCCTCGTCGGCCGCCTTGCGGAGCAGTCTCAGGTCCTTGGCGTGGGTCGCCCCTTCCTGGGCGGTCGTCACGCCCGCGCCGGCGTAGATCTGCTGGGCCTCGTCGAAGGTGTCGAGGAGTTCCTCCTCCGAGGGCTGGGGCATGTTCGCGAAGATGGGGAGGAAGGCGGTCTCCATGACGAGGCCGGCCGGCTCGTTGGATCCCTCCTTGCGGAGGATGACGCCGCCAGGAGGCGTCTCGGTCGTCTCGTCCATCCCCACCTCGGCGAAGGCCTTCGAGTTGAGGAGCGCGCCGTGGTTCGACACGTGGATCAGCAGGACGGGGTTGTCGGGGAAGTGCGGATCGAGGTCGTCCCGCGTCGCCTCGCGGCCGTCCGACAGGACCGTGGGGTCGTAGCCGTAGCCGATGATCCACTCCCCTGGTTTGATGCCGAGCCGTGCGACGTGCTCCTTCAACACGGGGATGATGTCGGCGATGCTCGTCACCGGCCCCACCGGAGGGCTGGACACGTTCGCCCACTGAACGATCTGGAGCGCGTTCATGAAGTGCCCGTGGGCGTCGAGGAACGAGGGCAGGAGGGTGTGTCCGCCCAGGTCCACCACCTCCGTCCCTGCCCCCTTGGTCTGCATCACCTCCGCCTCGCTTCCGACCGCGAGGATGCGGCCGGAGCGAACTGCGACAGCCTCCGCGGATCGGGCCGCGTCGTTCATGGTGACGATCGGGCCGCCCTTGAAGATCTTGTCCGCGTTCACGTCACCCTCCTTCTCGCCGCACCCCGTGCCCAGCAGCACGATCGGCGTCAGGGCGGCGGCGCCCAGCAGCACGTTTCGTCGGTCGATCGGCATCGGAAGTTGCTCCTCTCGCTGCAGGTCCTGGTAGTCAGTCGCTCGTGGGCCCCGCGAAGGTGAAGGGCTTGGATTCTACGAACTTGCCGCTCACGTCGCCGACGAGGTCGAAGTTCCCCACCAGCGCCAGCTTCTTGACGGCGGCGCCGGCCTCGAAGTCGAGCTTCTCGAGACGAACCCAGACGATGCTGGGAGACATCGTGGATTCGAAGTAGTAGATCTTCTGAACGTGGTCCGCGGCCGTTCGCCAGATGGTCGGCGCGATGTTGGGCGCGTCGGGATCCGTCTGCCCGAAGGGGACGGAGACGTTTCGCATCACCGACATGACGTTCGCCATCGCCTGTCGGTCGGTCTGCGGATCGGGCAGCAGCTTCCGGTAGTAGCTCGCTCGCACGAACCGGTCGGCCGCGCGGTGCGTCCCGGGCAGCATCGCCTCGCCGCCCACCGACTCCCAATAGGCGTTGAGCGCGATCTGCTGGTCGTAGGTCGGAGAGTTGGTCATCACCGGGTACTGCTTCCCGTGGTGGATGACGAGCTTGCCTTCGAGGTATTCGAAGATCGCGGAATCGCCCGTCGCGTCTGACAGGGAGAAGTGGAGGGCCGGAGGGTGTGCGGAGCTTCCGGGCAACGGCGAGGCGACGACCTGGAAGCGATCGTCCTGCATGGCTTCGACAGCCTCGGCAACGGTCGCGAAGTTGTCGAGCAGGTACTGGGTGTAGACCGACCAGGACAGCCCGGGGCGCGCCTCGTCGCGCTTGCCGTAGTCGGCCTCCCCGAGATAGAGCAGGTTCGCCATCAGCCCCTTCTCGTTCAGCCCGTCCGTCGTGCCCACGTCGAAGCCCGTGGCGACCACGCTGCCGTGCACGGACACCCATTCGGCCGAGTTCTTTCCGGCCGCGCCGTGCCGCTGCATGCCGCGCGGGAGGAGCCACAGGTTGGTCTGGACGTCCTCGAACCAGTCCATGTTGCGACCGGTGACGACGTGCTTCCCATCCTGGGACACGTGGAGCACGCGCGAGCAGGCGCCGGCATCCGGCACCGGGCCGGCGATCAGGATCAGTGCGCAGACGAGTCCGCTGGCGAACGTGCGTTCCGTGGTCTTCATGGTGCTTCCTCCTGTCTTTCGTGTCGGGAACGGCGTGGCGGGGTCAGTCGTCCTGCGACCAGGCGATCAGCGAGTCCACGCCGCCCACCCTCGCCAGCAGCCGGTTGAAGGCGCAGGCACCGCACTCGCCGTGGTGGCCGTATGCGTGTGCGTGTTCGTGATCCACGCCGGGGCACAGGCAGGCGGGCAGCGGCAGGGAGGCCAGGTCGGTCTTCCCGCCTCCGGCCGCGCGCCTGAGTGCCGCGCGCTCCTTGACGTCCTGGGGTATCGGGAAGATGCGGCCCTCGAACACGGTGCCCCAGACGGGGACGTCCTTCAGCTTCAGGGGGTCCACGGCGAGGGGGTCTTGCTCGAGAATCGTGAAGTTCGCCAGCTTGCCCGGCGCGATGCTCCCGATCTCGTTCTCCCGCCGCCACGACCAGGCCGCCTCGGAGGTGACGGCCTTCAGCGCGTCCTCGACGGCGATCCGCTGCTCGGGACCCGCGACCCGACCCGACGGGGTGATCCGGTTCGCCCCGCACCACGCGAGGAAAAGGGGGATCGACGGGGCCATCGGCAGATCGGAGTGGAAGGAGTAGGGGATACCACGCTTCACGACCGAGCCGCTCCGCACCATGGCGTCGGCGCGCTCCGGGCCGAGGCCGACCTCGCCGTACTTGTCGGAGAAGCCCGTCACGTAGTAGGGATTGGCGCTGACGATCGCGCCCAGGCGGGCGATCCGGGCCACCTGCTCCTCGGTCGAGTTCGCGAAGTGGACGATGACGCACCGGTGGTCGTAGCGCGGATTCTCGCGCATGCAGCGCTCGAGGCTGTCGAGCAGCACCTCCAGGCCGAGGTCTCCGTTCACGTGGGTGTGGATCTGGTACCCGGCGTCCCAGAAGAGCTTGCAGGCCGCGGCGATGTCCTCCGGCGAGGCGATCCACTGGCCCTCGTGGCCGTCCAGGTACCCGTCCTTCATCTGCATGAGCTGCGAGATGATCGCCCCGTCGGCGAAGAGCTTGACCTGCCCCGCGAAGAAGGAGACCTTGCCCTCCGGAGCCGCCGCGATGGATTTCTCGACCTCCCGAAGCGCGCCCTCCTCGCGGTACTTGTCGTAGGCCGTGCGGCCGTCGGCGATGAAGTAGGAATTGAAGGGCACGTCGTCGGCGCCCAGCACCTGCTGGTAGAGCTTGAAGAGCTTGGGCGTCACGATGGCGCCGGGCTCGCAGATGTTCGTCACGCCGCCCTGATGGAGGTACTCGATCATCTGCTCGAGGCCGAACAGCAGCCGCTCTTTCGTGGCCATGGCCTCGAGAACGGGCCCGACCACGAGTTCCAGCCCCTTCTCGTAGAAGTGGCCCTTCTCGAAGCTCGCCTGCTCGCTCGCCTGACCGTGGCCCGCGAGGGACTCGGCCGTGATGCCGAAGCGCTCGAGCGCCGGGGTGTTCAGGTAGAACTCGTGGCACGAACGGTGCCACACGGCGATCGGACGCGTACCGCTCACCGCGTCCAACACCTTGCGGTCGAGGCTGCCGTGGAAGTACTGGTGGTAGCCCCACGTGAAGAAGATCTCGTCGGGGTCCTGCACCTTCGCGACGGCGGCCTTCAACCGGGTCATGTACTCCTCGGCGTTCGACGCCTTGGCCCACGTGACCCGGGGAAGCACCCAGTCCTCGGGTGCGATGACCTCCACGGCGAGCGTGAGCGCGCCGAGGATGGGATGGAGGTGCTGCTCGATGAGGCCCGCGATCATGACCTTGTCGGCGAAGCGCTCGTCCACCGTGGACTCGAGGTCGCCCAGCGCGGCCTGCACTTCCTCGAGCGAGCCGACGGCGAGGATCCGCTTGCCCCGCACGGCCACGGCGGTGGCGCGCGGGTTCGTCGGCTCCATCGTCAAGATGGTCTTCGCGGTGTAGATCGTGATCGTCTCGGCAGAGTCGTCGCCGGCAACGAGGGGATTCACGAGCGGCCCCAGCGAGCCGTCTCCCGCGGCGAGGGGGGCGAAGAGCAGGATCAAGGGCAGCGACCAGGCGAGGTGCTTCACGGCGGCGGGGCTCCAAGACCGGGGTGGAATGCCGAGGTGATACAGGGGGGCCGAGGGCGCCATTTCGCGCATCGTGAAGGACGGCCCTGCATTCGCGTTCACGAATCCGACCGAGCGACCCGCGCAGGCTCGTAGACGGCCTCCAGGACGGGCAGATCACCGGGGAGGGGGGCCCTCCTCCCCACGTTCGAACCGGACCTGGTCGCTCACGAGATCGAGACCGGCAGGCCGCACCTCGTCTCGAGGCGAAGTCGGTACCGGCTCCGGGAAGTCCCGGCATCGACGGAGGCGTGAGCACACGCGTTGGACACGACGTACGCCTCCCAGCGAGAGGGCCGTACCGTCGTGGGTGACCTCGTACCCAGGGTGGACGGCCCAGGGTGGACGGCTGAGTCCAGAACCTCAGGCGTCGGCCGGGAGGATCCGAAAGGACTGCTTCCGGGACGGACTGAGCACGCGGAAGTGGCGCTCGTCCAGGGTGAGCACGTCGCAGCACTCGAGCCTGCGGGCGAGGACGACCAGCGAGGCGTCGGCGAGGCCCACGCCCAGGTCCCTGTGCTGCTCGACGACGCTCCGGGCCTCCTCGACGTCTGCGGCCGAGAAGGGTGCAAGAGAGTAGGCGTGCGATGCGACCTCCGCCAGGAGGTCGAGTTCGGCATCCAATCCGGCCAACTTCGCGATGAGGTAGTCCATCTCGGCAAGCACGAACGGTGAGATCACGAAGGGGCCGGGGTCGGAGCGCATCAGTTCGGCGCATGGAGCGTGCAGCCGTTGATCAGGGAAGAGGGCCGCCAGCAGACCGCTCGTGTCGAGCAGGATCACGGCCGCCCGAAGTCGCCGAGGAGCTCGTCGGTGCGCTCGGCCGCGTTGGGATCCCCCAATCCGTACTCTCCCAGAGGGATGCGCGGTTGCGCATGCGGCACCAGGTTCACGAACCGGTGGATGGCCTCCCGGATGAGATCCGCCTCCGAACGTCCCATGCCGGCAGCGCGCCGGGCGAGGGCCGCCTTGAGGGAAGCAGGCAGATAGACGGTCGTCTTGACCATGCCCTATACCGTACCATACGTCCGTGCGCCTCGGTGGGTCAGGATGCGGTCGCGCTCGACGCGCCTTCGCGTGGACCCCTCCCAGGTCTCGGGCACCCTCGAGTTCGTCTCGAAGCAGCCCACGACGTCCTCGAACCAGACCGCCTCGTACTCCTCCAACGACCCCGTGTCGCAGAGGGCGTAGGCGGCACGCAGGAGCCCCTGGACCGCCTGAGACTTCCTGTCGATCTCGCCAACGACGAACCGGAGGCGTACGTGCTCACCTCGAATCCCCGTCCTCCCCGTCACGGACGAGGAGGACGTCGAGGACGATGCCGGGCTGCGGCTCCTCCTTCCAGAGGATCGTCCACCCTTCGCCGAGGAGCGCGTGCACCGAGTCGTCGGGTCCCGTCAGGAGCAACGTGCACTCGCGCGGGTCGATCCGGACCTCCCAGGTGCCGTGCCACGCCGGCTCGAACTCGGGAAGCGCCACGCCAACGAGCGCAAACGTCCCGTCCGGGGCAAGGACGAGCGTCGCGTTCGCCCACGCTGCCTGCATGCCGTCGACGAAGACGGTCATCGCCCCGCGGTCGAAGGGACGCTCCTCGACGGCCAGCGCCTCCTCGAGGTGCAGGAGCCGCTCGTCCAGGTATGCCGGCGAAAACCGGTAGGTGCCCGAGGCGTCGGTATCGGGCGCGCAGCCGCGCCTCGGCGGGTCTCCGGGATCGTCGCCGCAGGCCGTGAGAAGCACCAGCCACAGGGCGAGGACGACGCGGAACATGCGGGTCAGGCGCCGCGCATGCGATCGTCGAGGCCGGCGATGAAGCCGACGATCCCGCAGCCGACGATGACGATCCCCATGCCGATGCCGGGGCGGAAGCCCACGAGGGCGAAGAACGTCGCGAGACCGACGACCGCCGCGACGGATCCGAGGACGATCTCGCTCCGCCGGCGCCAGGCCCCGTAGACGCCCACGCCCGCGCCGGTCAGCGCGAAGGGCCAGGCGTGGACGCCCATGCAGATCCACCCCACGAGCAGGAAGCCCACGGCGAGGGTGGGGACGAGGCGCACGAGGCGTCCGCGCCGCCGCTTGCCGATCAGCGGTTCGTCCCCCGGCCGGGAGGCGGGCTTCACGGGCCCCGTCGTCGGGGTCGCAGGCGGCGGCACGGGGGCCGGTGCGGACTCCGGTTCCAGGGCCGGCTCGTCCTCGATCTCGAATCCGCCCTGCTCGTTCATGGTGATCTCCGGCCCGAGCCTATCGGACGCCGGCGTCCGGCGCACCTACCGCGGCCGTCGCTCCCCCAGCCACAAGGCCAGGAACGAGAGACCGGCCACGAACTGCGACACCGTGAGCAAGGTGCGCTCCGGCGCGAAGATCAGGCTCAGCACGCCGAATCCGATCCAGACGCAGGCGAGCAACAGGAGGAAGGTGGGGCGCTTCACCGGTGCCCCGACACGGTCCAGACGTACGCCCGCCCTGCGCCCGGCGCGCGAGACAGCCCGATCTCCTCCTCCAACCGGCGGACCCACGTTGGGCAAGGCCGGTCGGTGGGCAGGTCGAGGCGGTCGCGGAGCTCCGTCCACGTCCACCCCGCGCGGTGGTGCCGGAGCTCCTCGCGAATGGCGTCCCGAAACTCGACGTAGCGCATCACCGGATCGTATCAGGCTCTCTTCCCGCTCCGACCCTCTCGCTTCGCCCGCTTCTCCCGCCGTCGGGTCAGCGCCGCGCCGACGATCGAGGCGCCGAGGACCGCGGAACCGCCGGTGAGCCAGAACAAGACGAGATCCCACCTCGTCGGCAGGGACAGGAGGACGACGGTCGCAATGAGACCACCCACGAGGAAGACGAGGCCCACGGGCAGGCTGAACTCCCGCGCGACGTGCCAGGGGGTGACTTCGTCCTCGGGCCGGATGCCGACGCGACGCGGATCGGGCCGGATCTCCACGCTGTAGATCGCGCCGCATGCCGGGCACGTCAGGCGGCCCGACGGGATCCACGAGGAACACCGGGGACAGGTCTTCCTTCCCTCCGGCACGGCGTCTCCTCCGGTCTTCCCACGAACCCGATCGACCGGCCCGGTACGCACCGTGATCCGCAGTCTCGGATGCTACCGGTCGGGAGAGAACACGGCAAACTCGCAGTTGCCGGGCCTCCGGGGCGTCGATCAGGCATTCCGGGTTCGGCGAGGGGCCTGTATGACCCCCTGTTCGGGTTCCAGGGAGAACGTCGCGATGCGCCCGAGGAGGAACCGATCCAGGTGGGTACGCATCTCCACCTTCGCCGCCTCCTCGTCCACCGTGTGAGGAGGGAACGACGGCAATCGAGCGCGCGCGATGCCGGAGGATGGAAGGCGTACCGCGGAAGCCGACGCCGGGTACCGTGTGGTCCCCCGTGGCGAGGGACCCGCCGGGCGGTTGGGCGGGAAGTTCGTCGTAGGCTGTCGAGCATCCTGCAGCCGCGGGTTTCTCGATCCCGGAGGTAGCCCATGGAGGTGCGTCGCCTGGACACCCGCGACGCCGAGAGCGCGTGCGAGCTCGCCGCTCGCTTCCTCGAGCTGACGCAGGAGCCCGCCGCGATGCGAGCCTGGCTGGCCGACGAGCGCAACGTGGCGGTGGCGGCGTTCGCGGACTCGAGGCCTGTCGGGCTGGCCTACGGCTATCTGCTGCCTGTCCCCGGCGAGAAGGCGGACATGCTGCTCCTCTACAGCATCGACGTGGCGGAGGGTTGGCGACGGCGGGTCCTCGGGACCCAGCTGGTCGAGGCGCTGCGGCGGTACGCGCCCGACTCGATGTGGCTCCTCACGAACGCGTCCAACGAGGCGGCGATGGCCCTCTACGAGCAGGCGGGTGGCGAGCGCCCGCACCCCGACGACGTCCTGTTCAGGTTCCCGGCACGGCCCCGGGTCCCGGAGGCATGAGATGGAGATCCTGCGCACCGATCCCGATCACGCCCTCTGGGCGGAGTACGCGGCCCACCTCAGGCACACGAATCAGGCGCGGTGGGTGCTCGGCGACGACGACCAACCGACGGAGCCGTTCTGGTTCCTCGGCGCCGCGGAGGACGGGCAGGTGGTCGGCAACCTCGCCCTGAAGGAGCAGGGGATCTCCATGCCCGCCACGGAGTGGTCCGGGGGCGTGGACAAGCCGCTCCTGGACGCGGAGGGCGTGCCCGTCCGCGAGACGTTCGTCATGACCTTCTTCGTCGAGGCGCCGCATCGGCGCCGGGGCATCGGACGCGCCTTGCAGGAGGCGGCCGTGGCGTGGACGCGGGAACGCGGGTGCCTGCAGATGCGGTCGTGGTCGTCGCTGGACAGGCCGGAAAACTACGCCATGAAGCTCTCGATGGGCTTCGCGATGCACCCATCCGTCCACGACGCAGCGGGGGGCTTCCAGGTGAGCGGCGTCTACTTCGTCAAGCGGGTCGACCGGGAAGTCTCTGAGTCCAGGCATCCCGGTGCCTGAGCATCTCAGTGCCCGAGCCTCCCCGTACCTCGGGATCCCGGTACGTCAGCCACCCAGCCCTGCGAAGACGTCGCCGTGCTCGGCGGTGAAGCCGGGGAGTACCGGGGCCAGATCCAGCGGCCCCGGCGAGACGTGGATCTCGGGCACCCTCCCGGGCCGGAACACGGCGATCTTCCCGGGCTCCGGATCCACGGCCCAGACGACCTGCGAGCCGTGGGCGATCCAGATCCCGCACTTCTCGAGCGTCGCCTCCCACGTGTCCTCCGGGGACCGGACCTCGAGGGCGAAGTCGGGAGCGAGGGGCACGAAGCCGCGCCGGGGAACGGTCGGGAGCCGGTCCTTGGAGACGTAGGACCCGTCGGCTGCGAGCAGGCGGTCGGGATCTCTCGCGACCAGGAACCCCTGGCTGCTCATGAAGACCCAGCCGAGGTCGCGTGCTCGGACATAGGCCTCGAGACGGGCCACGATGCGCACGCCAGTCGTCTCCGCCCACCCACCCGAGGGCTCGCGGACCATCGGCAGTCCGTCCCACAGCTCACAGTCTCGCCACCGGCTTCCGGAGCGCAGAACGTCCTCCGCGGTGATGCGGGTTCGAACCATGGGTCGTATCCTAGCGATCTCCAGGGAGGGGTTCCTCCCCTATCTCCGCGCGAGAGGCGCGGGTGGTCACGGCTTTCCGCGATTTCCACGGTTCTCGGGCGTCGGCGGCGCGGTTGGCCTACGCCGTCCGCTGCGTCACGAGGAGGAGCTTGCGAGCGTCCTCCCCCCTGGTCGGCGGTTCGACTCCAGCCTAAAGTACCGGCCCCCCCCCAGGGACAAGGAGGCCCCGATGCTCGAAGCCAGCCACCGCTACTTTCACCATGCGGCCGACGTGCTCGGCCTGTCGGACAAGATCCGCAGCATCCTGCTGACGCCGCGTCGCGTCGTGAAGGTCGAGATCGTCGCGGAGGCCGACGACGGGAGCCTCCTCCACCACACGGGATTCCGTGTCCAGCACAACAACGCGCGCGGCCCGTGCAAGGGCGGACTGCGCTACCACCCCACCATGGACGAGGATCACGCCAGCGCGCTGGCGAACCTGATGACGTGGAAGACGGCAATCGTCGACGTCCCGTACGGCGGCGCCAAGGGCGGCATCGACTGCGACCCGTCGACGATGAGCCGCTTCGAGGTGGAGCGCGTGACGCGCGCCTTCATCGAACAGATCCGGGAGGTCATCGGGCCGAACCTCGACATCCCCGCCCCCGACGTGAACACCAACGCCGACATCATGGCGTGGATCATGGACGAGTACTCGAAGTACTACGGCTTCTCGCCGGCCGTGGTCACGGGCAAGCCCCTGCACCTCTTCGGGTCCGTCGGGCGCGAGGAGGCCACAGGGCGCGGCGTCATGTACGCCCTCGACGAAGCCCTGCAGGATCAGGGGCGCGGCATGGAAGGCACGACGGTCGCGATGCAGGGCTTCGGCAACGTGGGGAGCCACGCCGCGAGGCTCATCGCGGAGCGGGGCGGCAAGCTGGTCGCGGTCGCGGACCACCTGGGCGCCGTCGCGAAGGAGGACGGCCTCGACGTGCCGGCGCTGTTCGCGTACGGCCGCGAACACCGCACGGTGAAGGGCTTCCCGGGCGGCGAGCCGTTCGACGGCGGGGACGTCATCACGTGGAAGGCCGACGTCCTGATCCCGGCCGCCCTGGAGGACGCGATCACGGCGGAGAACGCCGGAGACGTCCAGGCCGGCATCGTCGTCGAGGGCGCGAACGCTCCGACGACGCCGGAGGCCGACGTGATCCTCGCGGAGAAGGGGGTGACCGTCGTCCCCGACATCCTGGCGAACGCGGGCGGCGTGACGGTCAGCTACTTCGAGTGGGCGCAAAACATCCAGCAGTTCCGCTGGGAGCTCGATCGCGTGGTCAAGGAGCTCGAGAAGACGATGCGCCGCGCCTACGGCGCCGTCCGCGACGTGGCGAAGGAGAAGGAGGTCGATCTGCGCACGGCCGCCTTCGTGCTGGCCATCCAGCGGGTCGGACGCGCGGGTCTCTCCCGCCGCTCCGTCCGCGAGGAGATCGACCTGAGCTGACGGGCCCGGACGACGAGAAGAGGCGCCCGCGGCGATGCCGCGGGCGCCTCTCGTGAACCGGGGCGCAAGGCGCCGCGGTCTGCGGTGCGCGACTGCTTAGGGCTTGGGGTCGGATGCGTAGCCGAGCTCCGTCCAGTCGAACTGACCGGAACTGTGGCAGTCCCCGCAGCTTCCGTTGCCGAGCGCCTGCTCCTTGGGCGCGACCTCGTGGTTGACGGTCAGGTACGCGACCGTCTCAACGAAGCCGAGGTCGCCGCTCGCGTACGGCTGGCCGGTGTAGGCCGCGCCGTCGATGA
Organism: Planctomycetia bacterium; assembly: GCA_030618975.1. Classification (GTDB taxonomy): domain Bacteria; phylum Planctomycetota; class PLA2; order PLA2; family JAEUHO01; genus JAUXCH01. The sequence goes on along the minus strand of JAUXCH010000034.1, from coordinate 3,462 downwards.
GGGCGAGGTCCCAGTCGAAGCCCCCCCAGTACGGGTTCGGACCACCCAGCTTGCCAAAGAGGTGCGGCACCATGATGCGCTTGTTCACGACGTCGGCGACCTGGTCGGCGATCATCTTCTTGAACGGGTAGATCATGGCACCGGCGGCCGCAGCCTTGTCCTTGGACACAGCGGGCTCGCCGAGGACGACGGGGGTGGTCGTGTACGTGTCGTTCACGTTCAGGACCATCCGGTTCCACTTGCCGTTGTGACGGCGGAGCGTAGGCCGGACGTTCTTCGCCCAGACGAACTCGCCCTTCAGCTTGCTGTAGTCGAAGCGGCCGTCGCCGACGTCCACGGGGACCCGCGCGCCGTCGCCGGCCTCCGACCAGTACCACTCGACCTTCGTCGTCCGGAAACGCGCGATGGCGGGGATGTGGCAGACCTGGCAGGAGAGCGTCGGGTGCATGTTGATGATGGACACGATGCCGGCCGGGTGGGCGGGGGCCATGGCGCCCGTGTGGCAGTCCCCGCAGGACATCATGTTGCCCTCGGTGGAGGAGTGCAGCGGCATGCCGCCGATCCCGTGGTCGGCGTCGGCCTGATGGCAGGTCTGGCAGGCGAAGTTTCCGCCGTCGGTGGCCATGTGGACGTCGTACTCGCGCGTCGTGTCGTTCAGGTTCACGGCCAGGTCGCCGTGCTTCACGTTGTCGCCGCCGCCCGCGCCGTAGTGGCACTTGCCGCAGTTGGCGCGACCGGGCGTCCCGACGTTCTTGCCGATCTCGTTCCAGTCGAGGTCGGGGGGCGGAGCGCCGGCGGTCTTGGGTTCCTTGGAGTAGAGCCCCGTCGTGTCGTGGCAGATCAGGCAGTCGACGTTGTTCGGATCCGTGTGGTCGAAGGTGTTGTCCGCCCAGCCGACACCGATGTGGCACTGCGTGCAGCGGCCCTCGTTGGACGGAATCGCGATGCAGAAGTTGTTGAGCAGGTCGGTCTTGCCGTGGACCTCGGTCTCCAGGCCCTCGAGGTTCGTGGCGACGCCCTCCCAGTTCCAGTGGCCGGTCTTCAAGATGTCGGCCGCCTCGTCACTGTGGCAAGCCATGCAGATCGTGTTGAGGTTCTTTCCCTCGTAGGGATGGTCGGTGAAGTGCTTCTCGTGGGAGAAGGGTTCCACGTCGGGACAGTCGACGCAGTCGAAGCAGTTGCCCTCGCCGCTGCTGCCGCATCCCGTGAGGGCGCCGCCCGCAGCCAGCCCGAACAGGGCGAGAAGCACGATCGTGAGACGTGTTGCACGCATACCAGACTCCAATTCGTGGTGCTTGAGCGAAGGACGCTGGTGCGCGATGTGGCGCTTGGTTCCCCACGTCGTTCGAGGCCGTGGCCTGACGTCATCATCGGTCCTCCCCCGCGCCCGGCAAGAATTGCCAAACACCCGAATTGTGGGGTTTTTCGGCAGTTCTCTTGAGAATGCTCGTCAACCCCATAGATGCGTTTGCGCATGTTGCGTGCGCCGAAGGATGGATTCCTTCATACGGATGTTCGCATGTAGGCGCCGTTCTGCGGACTTCACTCAGGAATGCCTGCTTACGAACTCACGTGTATGGCAACCGGCATCGGAGTCACCGATCCGACCGGTTCGCCGATCGGGCTCGCACGACGCGCCGGACCACCTCACGGGGAATCCCTTTCTTCACAGGCAGGTCTCGCAGTGCGCGGGACACTACGCACGCGTGGAACCTGCCGCCTGGGGATCGCGGATCACCGGGTCTCCGGACGCGTCCGGGGGCACGCGGGCCAGGACGCGCGTGACGCCGGCAGGCACGTCGTCGGGGACCGATGCCGAGCTACGGAGTCGGACGGCTCACGGCCCGCTGATCCCGGAGCACCCAGAAGGCGAAGCCCAACGCGTCGCGGCCCCAGCGGAAGTACGCCTCCTTGGTCGGCAGGAGCTTCTTCCGGATCTCGTCGAGATCCGGATCGTCGGGATGCTCCCGCGCAAAACGGTCGAGGGACGCCGTCTGGAGCATCTCGTACCGGTCCCACTCCTGCTCCGTGACGCCCCGCATCCACACGAGCGACAGACCGAGGCGCTCGAGCGTCTCGTAGTACTCGCCGAGGGTCGGGAACTCGTGGCGCCGCAGGCCTTCGGATCGGAGGTAGGCCTCGGGGGGATCCTGCCGCCAATAGGGCTCCCCGTTCACGATCAGGCCGCCCGGCCTCACGAACCGCTGCAAGGCCCGCAGGGTGCCCTCGTGGCCCTTCCAGATCCACGACGCGCCGACGCACAGGACGACGTCGAAGGGCGCGTCGGGATCCGGCGCGTAGTCCTCGCCCTTCATCTCGAGGAAGCGGACGTCGGCCTCGGGCGCCCACTCCGCCTTCCGCGCCTCGGCACGACGGATGGCGTAGGGCGAGACGTCGACGCCGACCCCGCTCACTCCGTGTCGCTTCGCGAACCCGAGGAGGATCTCGCCGAGCCCGCTCGCGATGTCGAGCACGCGCATGCCGGGTTGCAGGTCCAGCACCCCCTCCAGCTCCCGGACGGCCTCCTCCGAGATGGGGTTGCAGTACGTGTGGAGGGCGTGGGTGACGTCGAAGTAGCGCCAGATGTCCATCGTCGTCCTCCCGCGGGCCTCAGCCGGTGACGACGGGCAACCTCTCGAAGACATCCACGACCGGCGGCGCAAACGCCTCGCCGAGGAAGTCATAACGCTCCACGGGCGGTCGGCGCAACAGGGTTTCAGGCCCGTCGTCGAAGATCGTGACCAACGCCTCGTGGATGCGGAGGCAGTCCTCCTTGGCCCGGGCCTCCCGGACGTCGAGGTCCACGACGGCGTCGATCTCCGACTCCGCGGTAGGGAAGAGCAGGCGCGGCGTCACGGCGTCCGCCGTGTCCTGGAGGTAGGCGACCATCGCGAACCGGCGCGGCCCCCGGCCTTCCAGGGCGCGCCGCACGGCCCAGTGGGCGGCGATGTGGTCGGGGTGGCCGTTCACGCCGCGGGGGTCGTGGCCGATCACCACCTGCGGGTCGAACGCGTCGAGGATCTCCCCCACCGCGTCGCCGAGGACCGCCAGCGGCTCGCGCGCGTGCCGGCCGTCGGGGAGGCCGGGCACGACGAGACCGTCGAGTCCGAGGCGCTCCGCGACGCGCTCCAGGCGCCCCTCGCGCAGACGAGCGATCCCCTCGCGGTCCAGCCCCTCCGCGGCGAGCACCGAGGAGGCCTCGCCCCGCGTGAGACAGAGGAGGACCGTCGCCGTGTCGTCCCGGCGGGCGGCCCGTGCGAGCGTACCGGAACAACCGTACGCCTCGTCGTCGGGATGGGCGAAGACGGCAAGCAGGCGACGCGGACGGTCGCGAAGCGGGCGGAGGGCGGCTGGGGCGTTCAGCGGCTCTAGCGGCAGCCGCGGCCGATCCCAGCGGGGGCGCGGACGCCACGCATGAGTTCGTTCACGCCGGGGAAGGCCCACATGCGGGCCTTGTTCGTG
>JAUXCH010000711.1 GCA_030618975.1 Planctomycetia bacterium | reverse complement strand
GTCGGGCGGGTGACATCGCGCGGGCTGCGGTCGGCGGGTTCGTAGACGCCCAGGAGGTCGTCGGGCAGATGAACGTGAAGTTCTCGCCCGAGCAGGAGTACTACCTCGGTCGCGCCGTCGCGGCCAACGCCCTCGCGACGTACGGTCTCGACCCCGACGAGGCGCTCCAGGACTACGTGCGCAAGGTCGGCGCCGGAATCGTCGCGCTCAGCACGCGGATCCCGGACACGTACGGCGGCTGGCACTTCGCGGTGCTCGACGGCGATCTTGCCAACGGCGTCAGCGGGCCCGGCGGCTTCGTCCTCGTGACCCGGGGCGCCGTCGATCGCTGCCGGAACGAGGAGGAGCTCGCCGGCGTCCTCGCCCACGAGATCGCGCACGTGAGCCTGCGCCACGGCGAGTCCATGCTCCGGGAGGGCTCCTCCTTCCAGGCGGGCCTCGGAGCCCTGTCCCGGGTCGCCGCGGCGGCGGCCGGCGCCCGGGACACCTCCTTTCGAAACGGCATGAGCAAGCTGTTCGGCGACTCGGTCGGCGACCTGGTGACGAAGCTCCGGCAGGACGGCTACGGCCGCGTCTACGAGCTGGAGGCCGACCGCGAGGGGACCCTGATCCTCTACGACGTCGGCTACGACGCCGCGTCCGTCCGCGACTACCTCGAGGCCTCGGAGGGCCGGGCGCGCGGCACCTGGGCGACCCACCCGTCCGCCGACGTGCGGATCGGCGCCCTGGAGCCGGTGGTCGCGGAGTACGGCGGTCCGTTCGACGGCGGGGTCGGCAAGGCGACCCGCACGGCGCGCTTTGCGCGGCGCGGGAGGCCGGGTCCGCCTTGACCCCCCCGGAAGCCGACCGGTACGATCCCCCCTCGGCATCGTGGGCTCGGGATCTCCTGCGCCCAGGGAGGGAACCGGCGTGCAGAGCAACCCCATCCTCCAGGCGTTCAAGATCGCCGCCTTCGCGGTTCTCGCCTTCCTGGTCTGGCTTTCGTACTGGCAGACCTCGCGGCAGGAGACGCGGGTCCTGGAGATGAAGACGAAGCTCGGCCAGATGCAGGGCGAGATGAGCGCTTCCCAGGGCCGCAACCGCGAGCTCCGCGACGAGATCCGCGGCCTCGCCGGCGAGGTGACGGCTTTGAAGGACGTCCTCGCGAAGATGGACTTCCGGCAGGTCGCGCCGAAGCGCGACGATCCGCGCTTCGAGCCCCCCCCCGACCCGTCGCCCGACGTCATCCCCGACCACTTCAGCCCGGAGGCGAGGGCGCTGTGGGGACGCTTCCCCGACTACCTGACGTCCGATCCCGACGCCGTCGTGTACCCGAGCCTCGACGACGCCCAGGTCGACGCGGCCGGCCGTCTCCGCATCCACTACGGCGATACGCCTTCGGGGATCAATCCCCTCACCACCTCCGACGGCCGGGTGAGCACGCAGATCGAGGAGTACACCCTCGAGTCGCTCGCCTCCCGCCACGTCAAGCAGCCCTCCTCCTACGACCAGGGTCTCGCGATCCGGGTCGAGAAGAGCCCCGACTACAAGGAGTGGGTGGTCTGGTTGCGCGACGACGTCCTGTGGCACCCGGCGCAGGTCGACCTCTCCCGCTACCCGCACCTGAAGGGTCGGCACTACCTCACGGCGCACGACGCGAAGTTCACGCTCGACCTGATTCTCAACCCCGACGTGGACTGCGGCGCGCTGCGCAGCTACTACACCGAGTGCGAAGGCCTCGAGGTGATCGACGACCACTGCTTCATCGTGCGGTGGAAGAAGCCCCAGTACAACTCGATCAGCTTCACGTTGGGCCTCCAGCCCATCCCCGAGTTCGTGCTCGCCTACGACGAGACCGGTCGGCGGTACGACGCCGGTCAGCTCGGTCTCGCCTTCAACGACCACTGGTTCTACCGCGCGAACCACTACGTCGGCTGCGGCCCGTACTACATGGCCTCGTTCGATCCAGGCGACCACGTGTTGCTGCGCCGCTTCGAGGACTACTACGGTCCGACACCGCCGATCCGCGAGATCCACCAGCAGATCTTCGCCGAGGAGAAGCTCTCGGTGCAGAAGCTGGAGAGCGGCGAGTTCGACCTGCACAGCCTGATGACGAAGGACTGGGAGAAGAAGGTCCACAAGGAGACGGGCACGACGCCCTTCACCGACGGGAGCATCGAGGAACGCTGGGTCTGGCGGACCTCCTATGCCTTCATCGCGTGGAAGAACACGCACCCCCTCTTCTCGGATCCGGAGGTACGCAGGGCGATGACGATGGCCTGCGACCGGGAGCGGCTGCGCGACGTCCTCGCGCTGGGCAAGGCGGTCGTCACGACCGGCCCCCAACACCCCAAGTCGCCGTTCTATCCGCCGGGCCTCGAGCCGGTGCCCTTCGACCTCGAGGCGGCGAAGGTGCTCCTCGCCGAGCGCGGCTGGAAGGACGAGAACGGCAACGGCGTCCTCGAGCGGGAGCGCGACGGTCAGGTCGAGGAGTTCCGGTTCACGGCCATGGTGCCGAACAACCCGCTCTTCCGACCCATCTTCGAGATCTTCAAGGAGGACCTCGACCGGATCGGCGTGAAGATGGCCCTGGACTTCCTCAACTGGAAGCAGTTCGCCGAGCGCCTCCACGCCCGCAAGTTCGAGTGCACCGCGCTCTTCTGGCAGGGCGACGGCTGGGAGTCCGACCTCTACCAGATCTGGCACTCCAGCCAGATCGACGAGGTGCCCTCCTCGAACTTCATCGAGTACGGCGACGAGGAGTCCGACGAGCTGATCGTGACCCTGCGCGAGACCTTCGAGCACGCGGACCGCGTTCGCCTGCAGCGAACGCTCCACGAGCGGATCGCCTCGCTCCAGCCCTACACGTTCCTCCTGACCTTCCAGGCGCCGCTCATGTTCTGGCCGAGCCGGGTGGGCAACGTCGACGCGGCCATCCAGTTCGCCACGCGCCCCAAGATCCGCTACACCCCGATGATGATGCGCCGGGCGGAGCGGTGACCACGCCGTGACCGCCTACCTCATCAAGCGGCTCGTCGTGATCTTCGTCCTGACCATCGCCGTCCTCGCGCTACCAAACACGTGGCAGTGGGCGAAAAAGCCCGTTG
>JAUXCH010000677.1 GCA_030618975.1 Planctomycetia bacterium | reverse complement strand
TGCGGACCCCTTCGGCGTAGACGTCGTCCTGCGGCGCCATCGATCCCGGCGCCTGGCCGCCCACGTCCGCGTGGTGCGCACGCACCGCGACGAAGAACACCGGCCTCCGCCCCTTCGGCGCGTAGAGAGGTGCCACGGCCGTGATGTCCGGCAGGTGCGTGCCGCCGGCATAGGGGTCGTTGAGCAGCGCAACGTCGCCGGGCTCGAGATCCAGCCCCTCGATCACGGCGCGAACGGAGAGCGGCATGGCACCCAGGTGCACCGGGATGTGCGCCGCGTGCGCGACCATCGTGCCCTGCGAGTCGAACACGGCGGCGCTGAGGTCGCGACGCTCCTTCACGTTGGAGGACACGGCGGTGCGCACGCAGACCTCGGCCATCTCCTCGGCCACGCTCTCGAGGAGTTCCCTCGTGAGCGCCAGTGCGACGGCATCTCGCCGGTGTCTGCTCATCGGTCCCGCTCCAGCACGAGCACGCCGCCGTCCACGCAGCGCGCCGTCCATCCCTCCTCGACCCAGGTCGTGCCGGTGGGCTCTTCGATGCGCCCCGGACCGGTCACCCGGTCGCCGGGGGACAACGCGCTTCTGAGGAGGCCGCCGCTCGCGGCCAGGTGGCGAGGGCGTGCGCGCTCCGTGGCGTGCCGCCGGACCCGCGGAGGCGGTCGCTCGAGTCCCCAGCCCCGCACCCGCATCCGCACGACCTCCACGACACGCTCGGGCGCCGCGAAGCCGTACCGGCGCGCGTGTCGCTCGTGGAAACCCGATCTCCAGGTCCTGCCCCACGGCACGGCGACCTCGAAGGCCTGCCCTTCGTACCGCGCGTCCACCTCGACCGCTGCGTGCACGCGCGACGCGCCCTGTCGTTCGAGGCGCGTCTGTACCTCGCGCGTGAGCGTACCCGCCAGACGCTTCAGGGTCGCCCCGTCCGCCCGCACGACCGCGCGGCTCGCGTCGAAGCGCAGCGGCGCGACCAGGGTGCCTTCCGCCGCGAACGTCCCGGGATCCACGGGCACGACGACCGCCCCGAGATCGAGGTGCTCGGCGGTCTCGGCCGCGAGAAGCGGACCGGCCCCCCCGAAGGCCACCAGGGCGGCGCCGCGCGGATCGTGCCCCCGGGCGACGGAAGCGCGCCGAAGCGCCCGCGCCGTCGTCGCCGCGGCGAGACGCACGGCGCCTCGCGCCAGCGCGCCGAGCGAGACCCCCGCACCGCGTGCGAGGGGACGTCCCGCCGCTTCGGCCGCCGCGCGGTCGAGCGGGAAATCTCCCGCCAGCAACGCATCGGGCAGCCGCCCGAGGAGCAACCACGCGTCGGTCAACGTGAACGGCCCTCCGCGTCCGTAGCAGGCGGGTCCCGGATCCGCACCGGCGCTCGAGGGCCCCACGCGCAGGGCACCCCCCGCGTCGAGCGTCACCACGCTGCCGCCGCCCGCACCGACCGTCTCGAGCGCGAGGCTCGGCACCGACGCGCGGTGCGGACCGACGACGAGTTCCCCCTGCACCTCGACGTCCCCGCCTTCCATCCACGCGACGTCGGTGCTCGTACCGCCGACGTCGAACGAAAGGGCCGGGTCGAGACCCAGGCGCAGGGCCAGGGCGTGGGCCGCGGCCACGCCCGCGGCCGGTCCCGACAGAAGGGTGCGCACGGGAGCTCGCTGCACCTCGTCGGCCGACATGCGGCCGCCGTCGGAGCGCATCACGGTCAGGGCGCCCGCCGGCAGCGCCGCGGCGATCCGGCCCACGTACGCCGCCACCTTCGGCGCCACGTAGGCGTCGAGGACGGCCGTCGCCGCACGCTCGGCCTCCCGCCCGTCCGCCGACACCTCCGCGGAGGCGTGCACGCTGACGTCGCCGAGCGCCGTCCGCAGAGCGTCGGCAAGCCGCCGCTCGTGCCGGGGTTCCCGCACCGCGTGCAGCAGGCAGACCGCGACAGCCTCGGCCCCGGTCCTCTTCACCGCCCGGACGACACGCGCCACCTCCCGGTCCGTCAGGGCCCGGACGGTCTCGCCCGCCGCGCCCAAGCGCTCACGCACGCCGAGGCAGTCCGCCCGGTACACGAGCGGCTCGGTTCGTCCGGGTCGAAGCGCGTGGAGATCGTCGCGTGCTCCGCGCCCCACGTGGAGCACGTCCTCGAAGCCCTCCGTGGTGACCAGGCAGACGCGCGCGCCGCCCCGCGTCAGTACGGCGTTCGTGCCAACGGTGGATCCGTGGTGAAGTCGTCCGTCCAGGGGAAGCCCCCCGGCGGCCTCGAGGGCCACCAGCACCGCGCGGGCCGGATCCTGTGGCGTGGAAGGCACCTTGGACGCGAACCGCCGGCCCGGGTCCCGACACACCACGTCGGTGAACGTGCCGCCCGTGTCGATGCCGATCCGTACGCCGTGTGCCATCGGGCGCATTGGAACCGAGGCCCCGCGTGTGCGCCAGCGAGGGTCCCGTGCCCGCCATGGGCCGACCGGAGAGTCAGGGGTATGCTGGTTGGCCCGATCGGAGGTTCCCGCATCGACATTGGCAGCCCCTGGGCCGAGATTCTCGCCGTGCTTATGGCGTTCGCCATCGGAGGCATTCCCTTCGGCTGGCTCCTCGCGCGGGTGCTGAAGGGCGTCGATCTGCGCACGGTCGGAAGCGGGAACATCGGCGCGACCAACGCCTCCCGCCTGTTCGAGAAGAACCGGGGCATCGCCGCCTTCCTCGCGGTCTTCTTCCTCGACTTCACGAAGGGCTTCTGCGCCGCCTTCTTCTCCTTCGAGCTGGCCGCCTGGCTCGGTTCCGGCATCCCCCCGGAGACGGTCGGCCTGATCTGTGGGGCCGCCTCGATCCTGGGCCACGTCTTCTCGCCGTACCTGGGGTTCAAGGGCGGCAAGGGCGTCGCGACCGCGCTGGGCGTCGTGACGGCGCTGGCCCCCTGGTCCTCGCTGGCCGCCCTCGGAATGTGGGGCCTGCTCGTCGGGGTCACCCGCTACATGTCGGTGGGCTCGATCGGCGCCATGCTCGCCTTGCCGGTCATGTACATCGTCAGCTACGGCGACGAGGTGTTCCACCGACGTCTCGCGATCTTCCTCTTCCTGGTCGCGCTCGCGGGCATGGTCATCTGGCGGCACCGCACCAACATCGTGAGGATCCTCAGGGGCCGGGAGCGCAAGGTCGGAGCCAGCGACCAGAAGCTCTGAAAGTCACCGGATCGCACCGGATGTGTCCACCCGGGTGACGCGGAGACGGGTCACGTCTATAAGGGGGCCCGTGCAAAGGGGGACCTGGCAGGGGAGAAGCGCATGGACGCGGTTCGGAACGTGGTGATCGTGGGGGACGGCGGCTGGGGCACCGCCCTCGCCGAGCTCCTGGTCGCGACCGGCAAGC
>JAUXCH010000710.1 GCA_030618975.1 Planctomycetia bacterium | reverse complement strand
TGGACGGAGTACACGCTGGGCGGAGCGAAGGCACTCGCGCTCGGCGAGCCGGTCTGCCACCTCAGCTTCTTCGAGGCCGACGCCTTCGCCCGGTGGGCCGGGCACCGGCTGCCGACCGAGGCGGAGTGGGAGGCCGCAGCCGCCGACCGGCCGATCGCGGGCAACCTGCTCGACGCGCGCCGCTTCCAGCCGCTCCCTGCGGGGACCGGCTCCGGGCTCCAGCAGATGTTCGGCGACGTGTGGGAGTGGACGGCGAGCCCGTACACGGGCTACCCGGGCTACCGGCCGCCTCCGGGCGCCGTCGGGGAGTACAACGGCAAGTTCATGTGCAACCAGTACGTCCTGCGCGGCGGATCCTGCGCGACGTCCGAGAACCACGTCCGGCCGACCTATCGCAACTTCTTCCCGCCGGAGGCGCGCTGGCAGTTCGCCGGCCTGCGGCTCGCAAAGGATCTGTGACGTGAGCAGTGCCGACTCGATCGAGCTCGTCGACATGCACCCGCCGCATGCGGACCTCGCGGAGGAAACCCTGCGAGGGCTGAGCGGCGAGCAGAAGACGCTGCCCTGCAAGCTGTTCTACGACAAACGGGGCTCGGAGCTGTTCGAAGCGATCTGCGAACTGCCCGAGTACTACCTCACGCGCACGGAGATCTCGATCCTGCGCCGGTTCATGGACGAGATCACACGTGCGCTCGGTCCCCGCGTGCAGCTGATCGAACCCGGAAGCGGCGCCGGTACGAAGACGCGCCTCCTGCTCGACGCACTCGAAGATCCGGTCTCGTACGTTCCGCTCGACATCTCGAAGGAGCATCTCCGGGCGGTCGCGGAGAGCATCCATCGGGACTACCCGGACCTCCAGGTGCAGCCCGTCTGCGCCGACTTCGTGCAGCCCATCCACGTGCCGGACCCTGCGCGTCCGCCCGACCGTCGCGTCGTCTTCTTCCCCGGCTCGACGATCGGAAACTTCCACCCGGAGGAGGCGCGCGCATTCCTCGACCACCTGGCGGACCTGGCCGGCCCCGGGGGCGGCCTCCTCATCGGCTTCGATCGCCGCAAGAGTCCGGAGATCCTCGTCGCCGCCTACGACGACAGCGCGGGCCTCACCGCCGAGTTCAACCTCAATCTGTTGCGCAGGTTGAACCTGGATCTCGGCACGGTGTTTCCGCTCGAGGGCTTCGCACACGAGGCGCGCTGGAACGAGCAGCACGGCCGCATCGAGATGCACCTCGTGAGCAAGGCCGACCAGACGGTGCGCCTCGGCGAGACCGACGTCCAGTTCCACGCTGGTGAATCGATCCGCACCGAGTGCTGCCACAAGTACGGCCCCGAGGGCGTAGCCGACCTGGCCGACCGCTTCGAGCTGATCCACACCTGGACCGACGACGAGGACCGCTTCGGCATCCAGTACCTCACTGTCCGCTGAAGGGGGAAGTCCGGGGTCAGGACGATTGTCGTGGTCTTCGGGCGCCAACCGGCGCGCGGGTCGCGAAGGGCGCGCGGTGTATCCTGAGCTGCTGATGGCGACGGAACGGCTCCACCCCACGCAGATCGAGAGCCTCGTGGCTTCGTGGCCCGAGGACCTGCGCCGCCTCGCCCTCGAGGCCCGGGCGCTCGTGCTGGAGATCGCGCCGGGTCTCTCCGAGAAGGTCGCGTTCCATTCGCTCTGCTACTACAAGCCGGACGCTCCGTACGGCGTCATCGGGGGCAACGTCTGCCTGGTGTCCGTGAAGCACGACCGGTTGTGGCTGGCGTTCCTGCACGGTGCCTCCCTCCCCGATCCCGACCGTGAGTTGCAGGGCACGGCGAAGGCGAAGCGGCAACTCGAGATCCGGACGCGGGAGGACCTCCGCCGACCCGCCGTCGCGGATCTGATCCGCGCTGCCATCGACTACGATCCCGCAGGATGAGCCCGATCCAGATCACCTTCCGCCTGCGCGTCCTCCGGCGCATCCTGCGTCTGTTCGCGTCGCCGCGGAGCGCCGTCGCCCTCGTCCTGCTCGCAGCGGGCCTCGCGGCGATCGAGGTCCAGGGCCGGCGCTTCACCTCGGACCCCGGTGACGTCCTCATGCTGCTCGCGCTGGGCGCGCTGCTGTTCGTGACCTCTGCCGTTTCCGGCGTGGATCGGGAGGCGCTCGGGAATCGCGTCGGGCAACTCTGGCACCGTGCCGTGAAGCGCTCGACCGCAGCCTGGCCGCAGCTCGGGGTCGACTTCCGCCCCGACCCGACGATTCCGCACCGGATACCACCCGTCGTCCTGCGAACGAGCTCGTTCCTCGCGCTCGTGAGCGTGCTCCTCGTCGCCTGGAACGTATGGGGCGGTACGTCCCTGCGTGCCCTGTTCGCGCCGCGCCTCTACCTCCTCTATCTCGTACTCCTGGCCGCTCTCTGGGCAGGGCTCCTCCTGACCGCAGCCCTCGGCGTGCTGATGGCCGCCATGACGGCGCGGCACGTCCTCTGGATTCGGGGCGGCGAGAGTCGGGGCAGGGCTCGCGGGCTCCTCGCCGGATGGCTCCTCGCGCTCCTCGTCCCGGGACTCCTCCTGCCGGTCGAGACGGCTCTGCTGCTCGGCGTCGGCGCGATCGTCGTGACGATGACGATGACGTACGTCCTCCGCATCCCGCGCCTGACCCTGCTCTGGAGGACCGCCGCGGACGCGCGTGTCGCCGCCTCCTCCTGGTCGGCCACCCTGTGGCAGGCCACGGCCTTGCCGATGGCGGGGGTCTTCGTGTTCCTATGCGTTGCCCTGGGAGGGACATGGTCCTGGTGGCCCACCGCGCCTTCGAGCACGCCCCTCACCGACGGGCTCGCCGTCCTCGCCGCGTGGTGCATGGGGCCGGGCTTCCTGGTGTTCTCCGTCGCGGTCCTGCTCGACCTCAGGCGCCTCGCCCACAGCGATCCGGCGACGCCATGTCCGACGACCGTCCACGTGGTGATCGAGACGACCTCGGACGAGCGGTCGCGCATCGCGGGCCTCTTCGAGGCACGAGGATGTCGGATACGAACCCCGCCCGACGCGCCCGAGCCGACCGACGTTCGCCTCCGCCTGGTGGACTCTCCGATGCCTCGTCAAGTCGGATCGTAGCCATGT
>JAUXCH010000148.1 GCA_030618975.1 Planctomycetia bacterium | reverse complement strand
ATAGGCCTACGACGGAGAGCCTGGAACCGCTACGTTCGGGAGTGCCCCGAAGGCCTGCGCGTAGGGGATCGGCCTTCGACGGGCTCGGGTTGCGACGTGGTAGCTGCGTCGTGGTTGCTGCGTCGTGCGACTACGACTCGAACGTCGCGTTCTGCAGCACGTCGACGACGTGGGGGATGATCGCCTCCCAGCGTGCGTGCGCGTCCTTCGTAACCGTGACGAAGTCGTTCACGGCGAAGAGGCTGAGCACACCGGGGATCTCGAAGAGACGGCGCGCCCAGGGCGTGGAAGCCGCGGCGTCGGCGCCGGCATACGAGTGGCTCTTGTCGAGGGCGGCCTCGCCGAACGAGAAGCGCATCGCGTTCGGGTTCGGGGTGGGCGTGGGCGTCACGGCGCGCGGCATGGCAACTCTCCTCAGGCTGACGAGGGTACCCCAGCCTCGCTGCCGCGAGAACCGCGGGGTCGGTCACATCACTCCCCGCGAATCTTCTCCAACGCACGCGCCGACCAGTGGCGGCCGAGCTCCGTCTCGTCCGCGGAGGCGGCCATGACCTCCAGCTCCTCGCGTGCGGGCTCGGCGGCGGGGCCCATGGAGGCGAGCGCCTTCGCCGCGCGCCAGCGGACGAAGCCGTCCGGGTCCCGAAGCGCCCTCACGAGCGCGGGGAGGGCGGGCGCGGCTGCGGGGCCGAAGCGCGCCAGCGCCTGCGCCGCACGGTCGCGTACCCAGCGGTTCTCGTCGGCGAGGGCCGAGGCCAGCGTGGGGATCGTCGTCGCGGGCGGCTCGGAGACGGAGAGGAGACCGTCGAGGGCGGCGGTGCGCGCTCGGGCGTCCGGACCGGCCATCGCGGCCTCGAACCCGGCGACGTCGAAGGGCGGTGGCGGCTCCCGCTGGGCTTCGTCGGAGACCGGCTGGACTTCGTCGGAGGCCGGAGGGCCGCACCCGAGGAGCAGCAGGAACGCAAGCAGCGGGCAAAGCGGGGCCACGCACACGCACACGCACACCCAGCGCAAGGGGTTCCTCCCTCGAGGAGCGCTAGTGCTGCGTGACGGTGCTGCGCAGGACGTGCCGGCGCGCATCGTGGTTGAGCGCCGCGAGCTGCGCGGGGTTGTTCTTCGGATCCCAGGCCTGGCCCTTCGCCTCGAAGAGGCCGCGGGCACGCGCGATGTTGGCTCGAGCCTTCATCTTGCGCTGGCTCTGCTTGCGCTCCTGGATTGTCCTGCGGTGCTTGTGTCCACCTTTGCCGGTCATCGAAACTCCAACCCGGGGATCGTGGCCCCCTGAGGGGATGCAAGCGGGCGATTGTCGCCCGGTACCGGGGCCACGCAAGTCCCGGCACCATCGGTCCCGGGGCCGCACGGACCCCAGGGCCCGCGGGCCGCACGGACCCAGAGCTTCTCGGGCCGCATGGGTCCCGGGCTTCACGCCCCGCTACGGACCCTGGACGTGGATGCCGTCCTCGCGCAGCGTCGAGAGCAGGCGCCGGCTGAGGGGCTCGGCCGTGAGGAGAACCTCCCCCGGACCCAGGCGCCGGACGACGCGGCGACCCATCTCGGGCATGGCCAGGATCCGATCGAGGACGGCCTCGTCCTCCAGGCGCAGCACGATGCCTCGCTCGAGCGTGGCGAAGGCGACGCCCTCCGCCCACCGGCGGATGCTGAAGCCCACGTTCTGGGGAATCGCTCCGCGGGCACGGCCCTCGAGGAAGGTCAGGAACTCGTCGACGGACCGGCCCGCGGCCACGGCGGTCTCGACCGAGGCCTTCGTGATCTGGAAGTGGGCGACCTCGCCGCTCTTCGTCCGCTGCGCGAAGCCGTCGAGGGTGTGGATCACGTCCGAGACGTCGCCCTCCGGCAGGACGACGATCTCGAAGTCCGGGTTCACGAGGACGGGCTGGAGACCCGTGTCGAGACCCGGGCGTTCGGCACCGAGCACGCGTGCGCCGAGGGGCGACAGGCGCCATGCGAGCGGGCGCTCGTCGGTGGCCGCAACGTCGAGGATCCCCAGGACGTGCAGTCGAGTCAGCCACTGCCGCTCCGTGGCGGTTTTGAGGTCGCGGGGCGTCTCGGTGCCGGAGAAGTAGGCCGAGAAGTAGCGGTCGCGGTGGCGGTCCTTGATCCCGCGCTCGTCGAGGCTCGCGAGATACCGGTGACGGGCCACGGAAGCGAGAGCGCGCGGAGACCACCAGCGCTCGGGCTCCTCGCGGAGGCAGTCGGCCACGAGATTGCGGACCTCGTGCTGGTGGAGGCTGCGGCCGCTCTCACCGCCCTGCTCGAGCGCAACGTGGTAGAGCTCGTGGGTCTTGCCCTCGAGGGGCAGGTTCAAGAAGCGGCTGGCCTGTGGCGTCAGCTCGAGGAAACCCTCCTTGTCCTTGCAGATGAGGCCGAGCACGTCGGCGGCACCGTAGATCTCGGCCCAGATCTCCTGCGGACCGGCCAGGAACGACTCGCGGAACACGAGTCCCTGCTGGATCTTGCGGCGCGCGGACTTGTGGACCTCGCCATTGCGGCCGACCTTGACGGGGTGCGAGCGGATGTGCTCGAGGAGCGAGCAGAGGTCGGCGACCACGTCGCCGGCGGGGCTGAGGATCTCCTCCGCCTCGGGCTCGCGATCGTCCCAGCGACTCAGCAAGTCCTCGAGAACCTCGCGGAAGACGACGAGGACCTCGTCGTCGCAGGCGATGCCGTAGGGCTTCAGCGAAACCCGGGCCACCGTGCCGACGCCCGCGCGCTCGAGGGCGGGTGCCCACTGCGTGCGGTTCCACCGGATGGACCTCAAGGACTTTCTCGCAGACCAGTTCGTGCGGAGCATCACGCCGCCGTAGCGCTCGACGGCGTAGAGCACCACCTTCCGGAGTTCCTCGTCGAGGCGCTCGAGGAGACCGGGAGCCCCCGCGTCGCCGAGGATGGCGTGGACGTCCGTCTCGGAAGGCGCGACGCCGAGGGCCGGAAAGGCCTCGCGGAGGTTCGTGCGTTCGGCGGCCGTGATGGCGGCCGCGTGGTCCTCGAGGCCGAAGACGCTGGCGACGGTTCGGGTCTCCTCGCGGAAGAGCGCGGTGAGCATCTGGCCGAGCTCGTCGGGAACGGCGTAGACGACACGGCCGTTCGAGGCCATCCGCTTGTCGCTGACCTCGGCCAGGAAGCCGCGGCGGCGGAGCGCCTTCACGCCCGCCTCGGCCTCGTGGTACTCGAGCTTGAAGTTCTCTTCGCCGGGCAGCCGCTGGAAGAGGCCGGGCAGGTCGGAAGCGTAGCCGCTGCGCCTCAGAAGAAGGAGCAGGACGTCGAGTACCTTGCGCGTGAGGGTGCGCACGCGCCGGTAGACGACGCCCTCGTGCGACATGAGCTCGTCGAGCTTCTCGACGTAGTCGGCCTTGTGGAGGCCGTTCGTCTGGGTGTCGGGGACCCAGAACGCGTAGACGTCCTTCAGGTCGGCGACGCGAAACGCCTGCAGGTGTTTCCTGAGCGGGACGCCGACGCTGTGTCCGCCTCCGTTGGCACGGGCGCGGCTGTCGGTGTGGCTTGCGGGATTCGTCTGTCGACTCACAGCGAGGTCTTCCCATTGTGGAGTGCGTCGGCGTCGAGGATCTCGTAGGCATAGCCCTGCTCGGTCAGGAAGAGCTGCCGGTGCTGGGCGAAGTCCTGCTCCACGCTCTCGTCGCTGACGAGGCTGTAGAACAGGGCCCGCCGGCCGTCGGCCTTGGGGCGCAGGACGCGGCCCAGGCGCTGGGCCTCCTCCTGCCGGGATCCGAAGGTGCCGGAGATCTGGATGAGCACGCTGGCCTCGGGCAGGTCGACGGCGAAGTTGCCGACCTTGCTCACCACGAGGACGTTCAGGTCGCCGTCGCGGAAACGGCCGTACAGCTCGAGGCGGGCCGGCATGGGGGTGCGCCCCGTGATGATCGGCGCGTCGAGGGCACGAGCCACCTTGTCGAGCTGGTCCAGGTACTGCCCGATGACGAGGATCTTGTCGTCCGGGTGCTTCTCGAGCAGGGTGTCGAGAACGGACTGCTTGTCCCGGTTCTCCGCGGCGAGGCGGAAGCGGGCGCGCGCGCCCACGAGCGCGTAGCGCCTCTTGAGATCCGGGTCCATGGGGACGCGGACCTCGCGGCAGAGCGCCTCGGCGATCCAGCCCTTGCGCTCGAGCACCTTCCACGGGAGGTCGTAGCGCTTGGGGCCGATCAGCGTGAAGACGTCCTCCTCGTGGCCATCCTCGCGAACGAGGGTCGCGGTGAGGCCGAGGCGGCGCGTGGCCTGGAGGTCGGCCGTCACGCGGAACACGGGCGCGGGCAGGAGGTGGACCTCGTCGTAGATGACGAGCCCCCAGTCGTTCTTGCTGAAGAGCTCGAAGTGGATGAAGGGGTCGGTCTTGCGGCGGCGCCAGGTGAGGATCTGGTAGGTGGTGACGGTGACCGGCCGGACCTCCTTGACGAGTCCCGTGTACTCGCCGATGTCGTCGGGGCCGAGGTCGGTCTTCGTCAGGAGCTCGTTGCGCCACTGCGCCACGGCGGTGTGGTTCGTGGTGAGGATGAGCGTCTTGCGCCCGATCCTGGCCATCGCCCCCAGTCCGACGATCGTCTTGCCGGCACCGCAGGGCAGCACGATGACGCCGCTTCCTCCGAGCGCGGAGCCGTCGCGGTAGAAGACCTCTACCGCCTCGTGCTGGTAGTCGCGGATGGTAAAGGGCTGGCCGTCCGGGGTCGTGTCGCGCAGGTGGAAGTCGAGGGGGCCGCCCTCCACGTAGCCGCCGACGTCCTCGACGGGCCAGCCGAGCTTGATGAGGGCCCGCTTGATCTCGCCGCGGTACTGCGCCTCGACCGGGAGGGCCCCGTCGGCCGCCCGCTCGCCGACCATGTCCCTCGACAGGGGACTGTTCGTGACCAGGCTGAGGAGGTCCTCCTCCTCGGAGACCAGCGCGAACGACGCCGTCTCGGCTCCCTCCCGCGGCTCGAGCCGCAGGCGGCCGTAGCGCGCGTGCAGGTCGGAGATGTCGCGCTTCACGTTCGTGGGGAGCGGGAAGCGGCTGTAGCGCTCCAGGGCGTCGACCATCTCGCCGGCGCCCATCCCCGCCGCGGCCGCATTCCAGACGGACAGGGATGTGATCCGGTACGTGTGGACGTGCTCGGGGGACTTCAGCAGCTCGCAGAAGGGGCTGACGGCGTCCCGCGCCGCGGCGTAGGCGGATCCCCCCACTTCCAGCAGGATGGAACGATCGCTCTGGACGATCAGGGGGAGGTCGGTTTGGTAGGGCATTCGCTACAGAGCCCCATTTACAGGGGCTGGGGCCCCCTGGCCCGTTCGGGCCACAAACGCTGGAGGCAAGCCGTCGAGAGTAGGCGGGCCTGCGGGGCGGTCAAGCATTCCCGACGGCGTCGGGCCCCGTTCCGGCCTTGCTTCAGCGCTCTCGAGGCGACCAGGGCGGACCCCCGACCGGGGTCAAAGCCCCTTCAGCGGAGCCAGGGCGCCGCGGAGCTCCTCGTGGAGCATGCCGTTCGCCGCCACGAGGTGGCCGCCGAAGAGCCAGTCCTCTCCGCCCCGCTGGTCGGTCACCCGGCCTCCGGCGGCCCGGATCAGGGCGACTCCCGCGGCCACGTCCCAGGCCTTCAAGTGGAGCTCCCAGAACCCGTCGAGCCGGCCCGAGGCCACGTAGGCGAGGTCCAGGGCGGCCGACCCCATGCGCCTCAGTCCCCGCGACCGCATCCCCAGGTTCACCAGGTTGTCGAAGTTGTCGTCCGCGAGGCGGTTGCGGTCGTACGCGAAGCCGGTGGCGAGGATCGCGTCCTCCAGCACGGGCGTGACGCTGACGGCGATCGGCCGGTCGTTCTCGAAGGCCCCGCTGCCCGGCGCGCCCCAGAAGGTCTGCCCGAGCGCCGGCGCGTGGACGACCCCGAGCTGCGGGACGCCGTCCTCGACGTAGCCGATGCTGACGCAGAAGAGCGGGATTCCCTGGACGAAGTTCACCGTGCCGTCGAGCGGGTCCACGATCCAGACCGGGCCCTTGGAGGCGACCTCGCGCGCGCTCCCCCCCCGGCCCCCCTCCTCGCCGAGGACCACGTGCTTCGGAAAGGCCGCCGACAGGCGCCTGCGAATGAGCGCCTCGGCGCCCTTGTCGGCGCTCGTCACCACGTCGCGCCGGCCGTAGCGCTGGATCTCGTGAGCGGTCAGGCGGCCGAAGCTCTCGAGGAGGGTCTCTCCCGCCTCCACGGCGATCTCGCGGGCGACGTCGATCATCCTGGGTCTCCGAGCCGCGGGACGACACCCGCGGCGGCACCCTACACCGAGTCGCCGCCGCGTGCGCGGGCACGCAGACGGCGCCACCGGGCTTGGTAGCACGGCCTCGTGCTCGGCCAGGGAAACCTCCGGCTCAGCGCAGGTCAGCCCGCCCGGGGCAGCGCCTTCGGCAAACGGCCAGCGCGGCGACCCGCGTCATGGACGTCGACGGCCACCTGCGTGTGGTCTTGCTCGTGAGGAACCTCAGTGGGTAGTCACGGAGGTCGACGTCGTTCGGACCTGCGCGTCTCCACCGAAAGACGATCCGCCATCGGTCGTTGAAGCGAATGCCGCGGAAGCCTCGGGGCCCGGCCCGTGCAGAAGAAATGTCCCGATCGGGCAATTTCCCTTGACGTAGGCGACGCGAGGCCCTGTGATGTCCCGATCGGGAAAGTTTCGGCGTCCCTGGGTGCTCCATGGCAGAAGTTTCCCGATCGGTACATCGTCGTGGAGCCCAAGTACATGTCCACCCCCGCACCGGAGGAGCGACTCATCGGCACGGCCGCGGACGTTGGGCATCTGGTCCGCGAGGTCCGGGTCCAGCAGGGACTGACGCAGCCCGAACTCGCCGCAGCCAGCGGAACGGGTGTCCGCTTCATCGTGGACCTGGAGCGTGGCAAGCCGACGGTGCGCCTGGGTCTCACGCTGCGCGTCCTCTGGATGCTCGGCATTCGCCTGCGGGCGGAGGACTGACGTGTCGCGGCACCTCTCCGTTCGACTGGGAGCACGGCTCGTCGGCACGCTGGCCCAGGATCGACACGGCAGTCTGTCCTTCACGTACGACCCGGTGTGGATGGCGGAGAACGACGCGACACCACTCTCGCTCTCCATGCCGTTCGGAGGCAATCCGTTCGGGGATCGTGCGGTCAAGTCCTTCTTCGGCGGCTACCTTCCGGACAGCAGCAGGGTGCGTCGAGAGATCGCGAAGTTCTTCAAGATCTCTCCCAACAGCACGTACCAGATGCTCGGCGCCATCGGCAGGGACTGCGCCGGCGCGCTCTCCCTCTGGTCGGAGGACTCGTCGGTCGTCCCCGACGAGCGCAGCCTGCCTGCCTTCGCTCCTCTCGACGAGGAGGGGTTGGCCGAAGCGTTCGCGGAGCTG
Organism: Planctomycetia bacterium; assembly: GCA_030618975.1. Lineage (GTDB taxonomy): Bacteria > Planctomycetota > PLA2 > PLA2 > JAEUHO01 > JAUXCH01. The sequence continues at coordinate 1,769 of JAUXCH010000148.1, read as the reverse complement.
AGGCATCGACCTCTGCTCGCCGGGCCTCGGCGATTGCGCCTGTCGCTGGCGGGCGCACAGAGCAAGACGGCCGTCTACGTGACGGACCACGGTGAGATCGCCCTGCCACAGGACGACTACCCCTCCTCGCACATCGTCAAGCCGGAACTGGACGGCTACTTCGCGAGCATCGCAAGCATCGAGTACTTCTGTCTCGAGCTGGCGCGCCGCGTCGGTCTGCGTGTGCCCGCGGCGCAGTACGGCACGGCCGGAGGAACTCCCTATCTGCTCGTCGAGCGATTCGACAGGCTGCGCCGAGACGATGGCCGAATCGAACGAGTCCACCAGGAGGACTTCTGTCAAGCCCTCGGGATCTCCTCGGACCGCAAGTACGAGCGTGAAGGGGGGCCGGGGTTGGTGCAGTGCTTCGAGGTGGCCGAGAAGCTGCGACGTCCGGCGCGGGAACGACTCCGGCTCCTGGATCTCGCGCTCTTCAACTTCCTGATCGGCAACGGTGACGCGCACGGGAAGAACTTCTCGATCCTGTACTCCCCCTCCGGTCCCGAGCTGGCCCCCGTCTACGACGTCGTGTCGACGCTCGTCTACGAGGAGGATGAGAGGCAGGGGCTCGACCCCAGGATGGCCATGCGAGTCGGCAAGCAGTACGACGCACGAAGGGTCGGCCCCGGGGATTGGCAGGTGCTGGCGGATCGAGCGACTCTCTCGTGGCCCGGCATCCGGAAGCGCCTCGGTGACATGCGTACGGCGATTGGGACCATTGCACCGCGTCTGGAGGAGGAACTGGCGGCGGGGGCCGTGGTCACGCCGGTACTGCACCGCGCCGTCGAGCTCATCCTCCGGCGTGGCGAGAGCGTTCGGTCCAGGCACGGGCTCGATCACGCTCGCTGATGCCGGTTCCAGAGTCCAGCCGGGTGCGCCATGCTCGCGATCACGACCCCCTGCGCGCCAGAGAGCGCACGCGGCCCGGCACCGGATCACCCGTCCGGACGGGGGGCGCCGAGGGAACCGGCGTAGTACAGCGGCAGGAAGGTCAGTCTCTGCTCCGGCAGGTGAGCGTGGGTTCCCGAGTACAGGACGACTCCTTCCGGGCAGTTCGGATAGGTGTCGAGCATCTGGCGCAGGCTGCGCAGACTGCCGCCCGCACCCGACTTGACCTCGACAGGCACGATCCGACCGTCCCGGACCGCCACGTAGTCGACCTCGGCGGTGCTGCCACGCGCTTCCCGAGCCCAGTAGAACAGTTCCGAGGAGTGGTTGGCGATCAGCTCCTGGGCGACGAACTGCTCGGCGAGCTTGCCCCGGTACATGGCCAGGAGATCGTCTTCCCGCAACTCCAGGTCGACCGGCACCTGGCAGAGCCTCTGCAACAGCCCGATGTCGATGAGCGCGGCCTTGAAGCGTTTCCCCTTGGCGCTGGCCCCGAGCGGCAGGCCCGACGGATCGCAGGTGGCGATCTTGTGGACGATGCCTGCGCGGCAGAGCAGGTCGAATGCACGGCGGTTGGTGGGCCCCGTGTGGCTGTCGTTCAGCCGCGTGTACTTGACCTGCTCACCGACATGCCGGGCCACGCTCAGCAGCACCGTGTCGAGACAGGTGCGGTCGACGCGCGGTGTGTACTTGGCGAAGTCCTCGCGGTAGGAACCGATGATCTCGGTCTGCACCTCGAACGATTCGACCAGTGACGACGTGTCTCGGTACACCTTCACGCTCTCCGGCATTCCGCCGACGAAGAAGTAGGTCTGCAGCTCCTTCAGCAACCGTCGCTGTGT
>JAUXCH010000539.1 GCA_030618975.1 Planctomycetia bacterium | reverse complement strand
TGCCCTCTGCTCCCTGCCCCCCCTTGCCTCCCCCTGCCCCCCCTCGGGGGGGATGCACAGGGAGGGAAGCCGGGAGGGAACCCAACCCAGATCCCCAGCACCTCCCGAACGGCGGGAAACCAGGAAAATCGGGTCGGGTGTGGATCTTCAGTGTGGGTCGGGTGTGGATCTTCGATCTTCAGACGTCGAGGCCCTCGCGGTCCAGGAAGCGGGCGATGACGAGGCGCTGGATTTCGCTCGTGCCCTCGCCGATCTCGCAGAGCTTGGCGTCGCGCAGGATGCGCTCGGCCGGCGTCTCGCGGGTGTAGCCCGTGCCGCCGAGGATCTGGACGGCGTCGTGCGCCGCGCGCATGGCCGTCTCGCTCGCGAAGAGCTTGCCGAAGGAAGCGTGGCGTGCGAAGGGGAGGCCGTGGTCCTTGCGCCACGCCGCCTCGTACACGAGGTTGCGCGCCGCCTGGATCTCCATCGCCATGTTGGAGAGCTTGAACCCCACCGGCTGCATGTCGATCAAGCGCTTGCCGAACTGCTTGCGCTCCTTGGCATAGGGGAGAGCGACGTCGAGCGCGCCCTGGGCGAGGCCGAGTCCCATCGCGCCGATCGAGATGCGACCGCCCTCGAGCGTCTTCATGAACTGACCGAAGCCCTGGCCCGGCTCGCCGAGCCGGAAGTCCTTGGGGATCCGGCAGTCCTCGAAGACGAACTCCCGCGTGTCGGAACCGCGTAGTCCGAGCTTGTCCTCGAGCTTGCCCATCACGAGGCCGGGGGTGCCCTTCTCGACGACGAACGCGGCGATCTTCGAAGCGTCGCCGACCTCGCCGCCCATGCGCGCGGTGAACACGATCACGCCGGCGTGCGTCGCGTTCGTGCAGTAGAGCTTGGCGCCGTTGATCACCCAGTGGTCGCCGTCCTCGATGGCCGTCACCCGGGTCGCCTTGGCGTCGGAGCCGGCGTCGGGCTCGGTCAGCGCGAAGGCCGCGAGCATCTCGCCGGAGGCGCACTTCGGCACCCAGCGCTGCTTCTGCTCCTCGGTGCCGAAGTTGTAGATCGGCCCGGTGCCCAGCGACGTGTGCGCGGCGACGGTCAGGCCGGTCGCGCCGCAGACGCGGGAGATCTCCTCGATCACGATCGAGTAGGCGACGTAGTCCATCCCGGCGCCGCCGTACTCGACGGGGATCGGGACGCCCATGAAGCCGAGCTCGGCCAGCTTGGCGACGGTCTCGTGGGGGAACAGCTTCTCCTCGTCGAGCTTCGCGGCCAGGGGGGCCACCTCGTTCAACGCGAAGTCGCGGATCGCCTCCCTCACGGCGACGTGGTCTTCCGTCAGGAACGGGCTCGGGGTGAGCGCCACGGCGGAATCGGCGGTCGTCATTCGTATGGCTCCAGGGATGCGGCCTACGAGCCGGTGCCGGACGACGCGCCGCGTCGTGCCCGCACCTCCTCGCGGATGTAGTCAGAGACCTCGGCGAGAGGCGTGCCGGGCCCGAAGAGCCGGCCGACGCCGAGATCCTCGAGGGCCCGCACGTCGGCGGCGGGGATGATCCCACCGCCCGTGAGGAGGATGCCCTCGGCCGCGTGCGCGGCCAGCAGCTCGTGCACGCGGGGGAAGATGGTCATGTGGGCGCCGGAGTGGATGCTCAGGCCGATGCAGTCGACGTCTTCCTGCAGCGCGGCCTCGACGATCATCTCGGGGGTCTGGCGAAGCCCCGTGTAGATCACCTCGAAGCCGGCGTCCCGCAGTCCCGCGGCCACGACCTTGGCCCCGCGATCGTGTCCGTCGAGCCCGGCCTTCGCCACGAGGACGCGGATGGGCCTCTCGCTCGAGACGTCGTTCATCGGTCCCGCTCCTTCCCCTCGGCGAACTCCGCGGCCGCGTCGGCCACGGTGAGCTCGCCCGCGGTGACGCCCAGCGCCGCGGCGTCCAGCACGTCGCCCCGGCCCGCCCACCAGGTCTCCGCGCGGCGGCGGTCGACCTCGGCGCGGATGCGCCGGCGCGCGCGCTCGAGTCGCCTCGTTCCCACGGCCTCCTGCGCGTCGGGCCGCAGGCGGGCATCGATGGCCTCGCGGACCTCCCCCACGCCCTCGCCCTTCGACGCGATGGTCTCGAGGATCGGGGGACGAGGGCCGGCGCGGAGGTCGAACGCGGCTTCGAGGGCGTGCACGAACCGGTCGGCATCGCGACGGTCGGCCTGGTTCACCACGAGGATGTCGGCGACCTCGAGCAGGCCGGCCTTCATCGCCTGGATCTCGTCGCCCTGGCCCGGGGCGAGGACGAGGACGGTCGTGTCGGCGGCGCGGGCGATCTCGATCTCCGCCTGCCCCACGCCCACGGTCTCCGTGACGACGGGATCGAACCCCGCCGCATCGAGGACGTCGGCCGCGTCGTCGGCGGCGGCCGACAGGCCGCCGTAGGCGCCGCGCGAGGCGAGGGAGCGGATGAAGACGTTCGCGTCGCCGGCGAGCGCGCCCATGCGGATGCGGTCGCCCAGCAGCGCGCCGCCGCTGAAGGGGCTCGTCGGATCCACCGCGAGGATGCCGATGCGCTTTCCCAGCAACCGCCACGCGGCGGCGAGCGCCGCGACGAGGGTGCTCTTGCCCACGCCGGGCGGCCCCGTCACGCCCACCCGGTGGGCACGGGCCCCGCCCGCCGTGCCGAGCGCGCGCAGGAGATCGGCCGCCCCCGCGGGGTCGTTCTCGACCACGGTGAGGGCGCGCGCCAGGGCCCGCGCGTCGCCGCGCCGGACGGCTTCGGCCAGTGCTTTGAGCGTCCCTGCCTCGAGCATCAATCCCTCAAGTACGACTTCGCGATCACGAGGCGCTGGATCTCGGTCGTGCCCTCGTAGATCTCGGTGACCCGGGCGTCGCGGAAGTACCGCTCGACCGGGAAGTCCTTGGTGTAGCCCGCGCCGCCGTGGATCTGCACGGCCTCCTTGGCGCAGTAGTTCGCGGTCGTGGACGAGGCGAGCTTCGCCATCGAGGCCTCGCGCGCGTGCGGCCGGCCTTCGTCCTTCAGCCACGACGCGTGGAGCGTGAGCAGCCGCGCGGCCTGCGTCCGCGTGGCCATCTCGGCGATCTTCTCCTGGATCGCGCCGAACGCGCCGATGGGCCGACCGAACTGGTAGCGCTCCTTGGCGTACTTCACGGAGGCGTCGAGGCACGCCTGCGCGATCCCGACGGCCTGGGCCGCGATGCCGATGCGGCCGGCGTCGAGCAGGGAGAGGGCGATCTTGAATCCGTGATTTACCTCACCGAGCACGTTCTCGGCGGGCACCTTCAGGTCGGCGAGGTGGATCTCGCAGGTGTTCGAGCCGCGCAGGCCCATCTTCCGCTCGTGCTTGCCGGGGTTGTAGCCGTCCCACGCGGTCTCGACCGAGAACGCGGTGATCCCGTTCTGGCCGCCCTCGGGGTCCGTGCGCGCGAAGAGGACGGCGTATCCGGAGACGTCACCGTGGGAGAGCCACAGCTTGGAGCCGTTCAGGACGAAGCCGCCGTTCCCGTCGGGCGCGGCCTTGCAGCGGAGCGACCCGGCGTCGGAACCGGACTCCGCCTCGGAGAGGGCGTAGGCCCCGAGCCACTCCCCGGAGGCGAGCTTCGGAAGGTAGCGCTGCTTCTGCTCTTCGGTACCGAACTGGATCAGGCTCCCGCAGGCCAGGCTGTTGTGGACCGAGAGGGTGACACCCGTGCTCGGGCACGCCCGGTTGATCTCCATCAGGACGAGGGAGGAGGCGAGAGCTCCGAGGTCGCTCCCGCCGTAGGCCTCGGGGACCGCCATCCCGCAAAACCCCATCTCGGCGCACAGGGCGATCTGCTCGGCGACGAAGGTCTCCGTGGCGTCGTTCTCGGCCGCGCGAGGCGCCAACTCGCCGTCGGCGAAGTCCCTCGCCGCCTCTTGGAGCATCTGCAGGTCTTCGGAGAGCTCGAAATCCATGGGGTCCTCCGGGGACGGGGCCGGCCCGCCCGATCCGGAGAGGGTACGGGGCCCCGGCCCGCGCCCCCACCCGTGGCGGGGGCGCGGTCGGGCGAGTGGGCGTGTCCCTGGGGGGGCGGGCCCACGGGACCGTGGTACCCAGGGCGCCATGCAGGAAGGACGGCAACAGGTCCGGTGCAGCGTCTGTGGGGCCGAGGGCCCCAGGGAGGACATGTTCGGCGCCGAGCCGGACCTGTTCTGCCCGCGGTGCGCGGACGCGATCCGCGAGCGGACGGCCCGCACCCCGACGGGCC
>JAUXCH010000573.1 GCA_030618975.1 Planctomycetia bacterium | reverse complement strand
GCGATGGTGATGCGATTGGCCTTTCCGTCGAGAGCGGCTATGGGTCGGTCCGGTTCGTACTCCGCTTCCCAGAGCGACCACTTCTCCCCGTCCTCGATGAGCTTGAAGTCGCGCCCCCTGGCCAGCAGCCGCTCGCGGGTCCTCGCCGGAACGTCGCCCGCGAGTCGGCGCCGCTCCCACCGCGCGATCATCTCGAGGACTTCCCTGGCCCGGGGGTGCTTCTCGAGCATCGGCTTGTGGGCCTGCACCGAGACCGAGGCATCGGCCCCGAGCGCCTTGGCGCAGACGTACTCCAGTTCGTCGGGCCGCCCGTGCAGGTCCAGGGCGTACCAGCCGATGTCCGCCGCGGTGAACGTGCGCCGCATCTGGCGGATGCCGGACAGGCGCTGGTCGAGGTAACCCTTCAGGTCCCCGTGCCCGTCCGCGCTGGCGCTGCGCGGGACGAGGTGCCAGGCGAGTTGCCGGCCTGGTCCCAGGCTGGTCTGGACGAGCACCCCGTGGTCGAACCGGGCGCAACTCGCGAGGAGCGTCCGGTTGATGTAGTACCAACCATCGGGCTGCCGACCCTCTGGTGTCCCGCCGGCGCCGTCGAAGTAGACCAGGTCGGCTCTCGTGGCGTTCACCACCCTTGCCAGGTGCTTTCCCATCTCCTCGGGCAGGGTGCTGTCGGGATCCACCAGCAGAAGTCCGTAGTGGAGCACGAGGCTTCCCACCTCCGCTCCCCTGCGGTGCTTTGCGGCCTTCGTGCCCAGCGCACCGCGCTCGCATCCGATGAGCTTGCAGGGTGAGCCGGGGACCATCTCCCGCCAGCGCACGATCTCGTCGCCGAGGCGCACCAGGTTTCCGGGGTAGAGCCCGTTCGAACTGCGACGCGGCAGCTTCGGCTGCTCCGTGAGCGGGATCTCGGTCGCGGTCGCATCGATGGACGCCGCGAGGGGCGCGACCTCGAGGGTGAACAAGCGCGGGTCGGGGACCGGGGTCACGTAGGCATCGTTCGGGGAAACGGCGGGGCCGTAGAGGTGCAGGCCCACCCGGAGGCCGGCGGCGTGGATCTTCGCGCAGGCCTTGACGAGATCGGGAAGCCCCTCGGGGAAGGCCTTCCTGGCGATCGTTTCGTGGCCGGCGGAGGCACGCCAGGAGAACCGGTGGAGCATGATCAGGCCGAAGCCGCCGACCTTGGCGTAACGGATCAGTGCGTCCAGGTCGTTCGGACCCAGGTAGGTGGCGAAGAGGTAGCTCTTCTTCACGGCAGGGGAGAGCCTGGCCCAGTCCTTCGAGACCGTTTCGCCCGGTGCGCCGGAGAGGAGCATCGGGGACGGCAAACCGGTGTCGCGCTCCATCTTCCGGATGGTGGTGAGAAACGAACCCGCCCGGGTGGCGACCAGAACGCTCTTCCCGCCCTCGATTCCGTGCCGTGAAGACCAGCGGGCCTCGGGCGCCACGGATGCACCGTAGCGGCCCAGGACGACCTCGGTGTTGGGGGTGACGCCCATGTGGCAGATACCGAACGTGTCGTCGTAGGTGCCGGGCATCCAACTGTCCCGCACGCGAAGTGGCTTGACCGGGAATCGGAGCTCGACCCCCTCCAGGTCATTCGGCCGCGCGTCACTGACCTCGAACAGGAGGTACCGGTCCCGGGTCTTCACCCGGAATTTGACCACGGTCACGCCATCGGCAAATCGCGCCGTGAGCGTGCTCCCTTTCCGGGTCAGGCTGCCGACCGGAATCCGCACCCCACCGCGCCGGGCACTGAGCACCGGGGTCGGCGCCTCCCGATCGGCGTAGTCCTTCCCGGTAGCTCTCAGGACCAGCGACTGCAGGCGCCCCATGCTCGAGATGACGAGTTCGACCTCCTTGTTGGAAAGGCGTATCGGGCGTCCACCACCGCCAGGCGCAAGACCCTCCATCTTCTCGACCACGACGTCGTCGATCAGGGCCGACGTTCCCTTGGGGACGAGCAGAGCCACCGAAGCGCTGGCGAAGTCCTTGGCCACCGGCGAGAAGAACCCGGTGATTCGTTTCCAGGCGCCGCGCGGACCGGACCCACTGACCACGATGTGTGGCTTGACCTTGCCATCCGTGCGGTACTCGTACACGAGGATGCTCGCCGCGCCGTCCTTCACGAGGGCGGAGAGCCGATACCACGTGTCCGGGCGGATCGAGGTCACCGGCCGGTAGAACTGTCCGTCGCGCTTCGGACCGCTTGTGACCCGGATGCAGCGTTCGCCGTCCGCTGCCCCCTCGCTCACCACGGCCATCGTGCCCGGATACACGGTGTTCAATGTCCATCCGGAGGGGATCATCCCTTCGGCACCGACCTTCCAGGCCCCGTGCCCGCTGTCCTTCAGCGCCCCGGCGGGCACGACCCGTTCGAAGGACCCGTTCTCCAGAAGAGAGCGAGCGCCCTCTTTCGCCGGGGAAACCGCACTCAGGACGAGAAGGAAGCAGAGAGCCGTGACGGCGATGCGCATGAGATTTCCGTCTTCCACGGGAGGCGCGTGTGCCTTGATTGCCGCACGGTAGATCCTCACACGATTCGCGTCAATCCGTCCAAGTGCACCCCTGCGGTTCCGCGACGAGGGGCCGAGGGCGTGCTCGGGCGCCGGATTGGAGTTGCCCCGAAGCACGTCACGCGGCGGCGATACGGACTCGCCCGACAATCCCGCTCCAGCACGCCGCGACCGCGAGAATCAGCGGGGAGGGGGAGCGGCCCATTCGACTCGCTTCGCTTCGCTCAGGACCAACCCGCGCAAGGCGCGGGTTGGCACCCCGGGCAGGACTCGAACCTGCGGAGTGGCGGCCCCCGGGGGGCCTTGCTCCGCAAGGGCGCCGTCATTCCCGCTCGTCAGGCCCGCGATCGAGCAGAGTTGTACGTGCCGGCGTTCTGGGCATTCCTGACGGGTACTCGTCCCCTGGGGTCGTGGTGCGCGGGTCCTATCGAAGGCCGCCACACCGGAGAACCTGGGTGCGCCATTTCTTCCTCCTCGCCGGTGATCTTCTTGGCCTGGCCGCTTCGGGGGCGGGCGCGGGCCTACGTGGCCGACGTCAATCGGGGAGTGCACCGATGCAATCGTCGCCGGCCACGGGCCCCCGGAGCGGCTTGGAGATCGGACGGTCTCCCGGCCGGGGGGCGCAGCGCTATTCAAGGCCTCCACGAAGGATTTCTAGGCCCCATCCAGGCCGCTGCCTCTATTATCCGACGGACGCGTCCGTCCGGAAAATACAGGGAGGCACTCATGGGACCCGGGACGACAGGCGGTCGGGGGCGGCCGAAGGACGAGGACCTCGCTGCGCGACGCCGCGAGGACATCCTGGTCGTGGCGACGAAGGTCTTCGCCGAGAAGACGTTTCGGGGGGCGGACGTCCAGGAGATTGCGGATCAGGTTGGTGTGGGCAAAGGCACCGTCTACCGCTACTTCCCCAGCAAGGACGAGTTGTTCCTCGCCGCGGTGGCCCATGGGCTTGACGGGCTCCGGCGCGAGATGAAACACATCCGCGAAGAAGAGGGGGAGCCGCTCCTGCGATTCCGCAGTGCCGTGGTGACCTTCCTCGCCTACTTCGACGCTCATCCCGACCTCGTGGAGATCCTCATCCAGGAGCGTGCGGAGTTCCGCCGGCAAGGGACGATCTTGTTCTTCTCGTGGACCGAGGAGGATGTCGAGGAACGGCGCACATTCTTCGACGGATTGCATCGCGGGAGCCATATGCCCGACCGCGTCAAGGATCGCCTCATCGAGACGATCGCGGAGTTCCTCTTCGGCACCATCGTGAGCGCACGTTTCTCGGGCCGCGGCATTTCACTCGTGGACCGTGCGTACGACATTCTCGACCTTCTGCTGGAGGGACTCCACGGACCGACCGGCCATGAGGATCCGTCGCAGTGAGCCCTCCGTACTTCCCGTACCTGGCCGTCCTGTTCCTCGCCCTGTCGACCACGGCTTGCGGGTCCGTACCGAAGGAGGTCCGG
>JAUXCH010000299.1 GCA_030618975.1 Planctomycetia bacterium | reverse complement strand
GAGGACTGCGAACGCACGGGCGCTCGCGACAGCCACCGGGCGGATTTCGTGGGGGTTCACGCGTACCGGTGCCGGTCGGGTCCTCGGGCCCAACCGGTCGGTCGAGGCGCGATCCCCTCGAGTCCTGGCGCCTCAGCGATTTCCCTTGTCGCCGGGCCGGACCGCTTCGCAGTTCTCCTTCCGAGCCCCGTCGGCGCGGCCCGCTCCAAGGCGCCGCGCCGGGTGCGCTCCGAGGAGGAACTTCGATGCGTACGACGAGCTGGATCTGCGTGGTGTTCCTGGTCGGCGCCGGCGGCGTCCTCACCTGCGGCTGCGGAGGCGGCGGTGGCGGCGGCGGCGGCGGTCCGGAGGCGAGCGTTTTCGCCGGCACCTACTACCTCACCCACATCGAGGTGACGGCGGGTCCGCCGCGCGAGCTGACCGCCGGTTGGGGCAAGTCGACGGCGGACGGATTCGGCGGATTCACCGCCGACGTGACGCGCAACAGCAGCGGGGACGTCACGGGGCCGCACTCCATCACAGGCTACGTCACCACGGTCGCCCCGGACCGCACGCTCACGTGGCAGACCGCGCTGAGTCCCGGCGTGGACGTCGCCGTGGGCGGTGTCAGCGCCAACGGCGGGATCGCCGCCCTGGGTTGGGTCGAGGAGGATGCGGATCCCGGGATCCTGATCCTGACCCGCCAGCAAGGTTCGTTCGGTCTCGCCTCGCTCGACGGCGAGTACCACACGTGCGGACTCCGCTACGTCCTCGGACTCGACCGCATCGACAGCTACTTCGGGACCGCGGCGTTCGACGGGGCCGGCGGTGGAGCGGCACTGGACGTGATCAACCGTGAAGGGATCGTCCTGCCTCCGCTCGGGACCGCCACCTTCACCTACAGTCTGACCGCCTCGGGATCCACCACGCTGGACTTCGGCGGCGGCAAGCGCTGGAAGGGAGGGACTCTCGCGGGTGGCGACCTCGTCGTCGTCGCCGGTGCGACGACCGACCTCCTGTCGCCCATGCTGTACGCCATGGTGCGGGAGAGCGCGGCGGCCTCGCTCGCGACGCTCAGCGGACGCTACTTCGTCGTCGGCCTGCGCTACGTGGTGGGCGGCCCCAGTTTCCTCTCGGTCCACGGCACGGCCGTCGCAAACGGAGCGGGCGCCGTGACCGTCACGCTGACGTCGAACAACGAGGGCACGATCTCGGATCAGGCGCCCGACGCATCGACGTACGCCGTCGCGCCGGACGGCTCTCTCCACGTGACGAACGCAGCGGGCGACGTCCTCACAGGCGGCGTTTCCTCGGCAGGCGACTTCGCGATCCTCAGCGGCGGAACGGGTCTCGGCCAGGATCCGATGTTTCTCTTCCTGCTTCGGTAGCCGGAGGGTCGGCGGGGGGCGGTCGGGCACCGGCACGAGGCCGGGGCACGACGGCCCCTCCGGTTGGGAATCTGGATGCCCGGGGAACTCGTACCGGGTGTCGATCCGTCAGAAGGGCCAGAAGACCGGGATCAGCAGGCTGGCCAGGATCCAGATGATCAGGTTCAGCGGCACGCCGATGCGCATGTAGTCCGTGAACTTGTAGCCGCCCGGACCCATCACGATCAGGTTCGTGGGGTAGCCGAAGGGCGTCATGAAGCTCGCGCTGGCCGCGAAGCAGATGGCGAAGAGGAAGGGCTTCTCGCTCACGCCCAGCTGCGCCGCGATCTGCAGCGCCACGGGCGCGAGCAGGATGGCCGTCGCCTTGTTGGACAGGAACTCGGTGAGCACGCTCGTGAACAGGTAGAGCATGCTCAGGATGATCGCGGGGTGCAGGTCGCCGACGGTGGCGAGCAGCCACGACACGAAACCGCTCGTCACGCCCGTCGCCCCCAGGGCCACCCCGAGGGGGATCGTGCCGACGAGGAGGAGCAGGACGGGCACGTCGAGCGACCGGGTGGCCTCGTCGACGCGGAGGCAACGCGTGCCGATCATGAACGCCGCGCCGGCGATGGCGAACGCGACGATGGGCTGCCCGGAGAGTCCGGCGCCGAAGACGACGGCCGTCACGATCGCGATGGCGACCCAGACCCGCTTCTCGCGCCGGATCGACTGATCGAGGCCTTCGACGATGAGAACCGCCTCCGTGTCCCGGAGCGCGGCGAGTCCCGCGTCCGACGCCTGGACGAGCAGGACGTCGCCCGCCTCGAGGATCGTGTCGCGCAGGCTCTTCTTCCGGTGTTCGCCCCCCCGCTGAATGGAGAGGACCTTGACCCCGTAGCGCGTGTGAAGCGCCAGGGAGCCGAGCCGGCGCCCGCAGAACCTCGAGTCGGGTAGCACCACGGCCTCGCCGATCTTCAGTTCGGTGGAGTCGATCTCCGGAACCTCGACCTTCTTCCCGCCGGTCTGGACCTGCACCTGGACCTGCTCGAGGAACTCGGCGCTCTCCTTGGGCTTGCCCGTGATGATCATCGTGTCGCCGGATTCGAACTCGAGCCCCCTCGCCTCGCGGCCGATGAGCACCTGTTCCTTGCGGACGAGCTCGATGAGGCGCATCGGGCCTCCGGACGCGAACACCTCGCTCACCTCCTGGCCCACGAGCGGCGAGTCCTTGTCGACGCGGATCTCGGTGAGGAACTGCGCGGAGCGCTCCGTGGGCAGCAGGGTGGAGAGGGAGGGGCGGTCGGGGAGGAGGTGCCGCCCGAGCAGGATGACGAACGCACCGCCCACGGCGAGCAGGATGAGCCCCAGGGGCGTGAACGAGAACATCCCCAAGCCGGTCGGGGCCTCGCCCGCGGCCGCCTGGGTCTGGCGGTAGAAGTCGTCGACGAGGATGTTGGTGCCCGTGCCGAGGAGGGTCGTGGTTCCGCCGAGGATGGCGAAGTAGCTCATCGGAATGAGGAGGCGCGACGGCTTCACGTCCATGTCCCGCGCCAGCGCGAGCACCACGGGGAGGAGCATCGCGACGACGGGGATGTTGTTCATCACGGCGCTGATGAAGGGAACCGTGAGCGCCAGGAGGAGGAGCAGGCGAAGCGGGGAGCCCTTCGCGTGCTTCTTCAGGAACTCCGTGAGGAGGTCCAGCGCGCCCGTCCGGTAGAGACCCGCGGACAGGACGAACATGCACGCGATGGTGATGGTCGCGGAGTTGGAGAAGCCGGACAGCGCGTGCTTGACGTCGAGGATCCCCGTCCCGAAGAGGATGGGGGGCACCAGGAGCGACGTGACCTCGATCGGCAGCCAGCGCGTGATGTAGAGGGTGACGACCGCCGCCAGCAGAGCGAGGACGAAGATCTGGGACCAGTCCATGGCAGCCCGCGCCAACCTCCCGGTTCGATGCGTAGTGCGGGCATCCTACCCGGTGACGCCGCCCAACTCGGAGATCGTCTTGCTCGGAGCCCTTGACGGATCCTGCCCGCGATCCGTGAATGAGTTCGCCTCGCAGGGTGCGGGTTGGAGATGGGACGTGAGCAGGCGACGAGTCCTGGCGATCGGGCTGGACGGTTACGAGGCGACCCTCGGAGATCGGCTGATGGCCGAGGGCGCCATGCCCGCGTTGGCGCGGATTCGCGAGGAGAGCGCGCGCTTCCTGCTCGACCACGGGCCGGCCCAGCGCACGGGACTGGCCTGGGAGCACCTCGCCACGGGCCGCTCTCCGGACGACGCGCAGCGGTGGTCCGCCGTCGACTTCGACGTACGGACCTACGCCGCGAGTCAGGCCGGCACGGAGTCGGAACCCTTCGCCGCCCGACTCGACGCGCGAACGGTCGTGTTCGACGCACCCTACTTCGATCTCCCGGGCGCCCACCGGGTGCGGGGCCTCGTGGACTGGGGAGCGCACGATCCCGGGATCGCGCCCTTCACCCGGCCGGCGGGGATCTTCGACGAGCTGGCGGCGCGGTTCGGACCCTATCCCGCGAAGCCGTGGATCTACGGCTTCGCCTGGCCCTCGGTCGAACGGACCCGGGCGATGGGCGACGCGCTCGCCGAGGCGGTCCGCGTGCGCGCCGAGTCGGCGCGTTGGCTCCTGGAGGAACGCCTGCCGGACTGGGACCTGGGCCTCGTCGTCGTCAGCGAGTTCCACTCCGCGATCGAGGGCCTGTGGCACGGCTTGGACGAGCAGCACCCCCTCCACGGCTTCCCCTCCGCGGAAGCGGCGGCGGAGGGCCTGGTCGCCGTGCACCGGGAAGCGGATCGCCTCGTCGCCTCGCTTGCCGATGCCTTCCCCGACGCCGTGCTCGTCGTGTTCTCGATGGGGGGCATGGGCCCGAACACCTCCGACGTGGCCAGCATGGCCCTGCTTCCGGAGCTGCTCTACCGGCGCGCCTTCGACCGACCGCTCCTCGAGGTGCCCCCCGCGTGGGCCGACGCCGAGGACGGCGTGCCGCGCCTCGGTCCGGACGACAGCTGGCCGTCGGTCGTGAACGCCCTGCTGCCGTCCGTGCTCACGCCGGCCGGGAAGATGCGCCGCCGACTGGGCCGGTGGATGCCCGGGCGCGCCAAGACGAAGCAGGAGGCGGCCGCACTTCCCCTGGGTTGGATGCCGGCGTCGCGCTACGCGCGCTTCTGGCCTCGCATGGACGCGTTCGCGCTGCCGTCCTTCTACGACGGCCGCGTGCGCGTCAACCTCGAGGGCCGCGAGGCCCGCGGACGCGTGCCGCGCGCGGACTACGAGGCCCGGTTGGACGAGGTCGTGGCCCTGCTCGAGGCGTGCCGCGATCCGCGCACCGGAGACGGCGTCGTGCAGCAGGTGGAGCGACCCGCCACCTCCGACCCGCTCCGGCTCGGTCCCTCCGAAGCGGATCTCGTGTTCGTCTGGAGGGACACCACCCTGGGCTTCGACCACCCCGCGCACGGTCGCATCGGCCCGCTCCCCGTCCGCCGTCCCGGCGGGCACACCGGGCGCTACGGAATGGCCTGGCTGCGGGGCGCGGGCCTCGCGGCGGAGGACCAGGGCGTGCGGTCCTCCTTCGACGTCGCGCCGACGCTCGCCGACCTCCTGGGTGAGTCGCCCCCCGGTCTCAGTGGCCGGACGCTCCTCCCGCCCTCCGGCCCCTCGGTCTGAGCGGGCCCGGTGCCCTGCTCCGCGCGCTCCGCCGTGCCGGGACCGCCCCGTCGGTCGCCTACGGCTCGAAGATCGTCACCCGGTGGTTGTGGAACTCCGGCACGAAGAGGCGGCCGCCGTAGAAGTCGATTCGGTTCGGATGGTAGAGCGTTCGCGCGGTCGGCGATCCGTCGTCGCTTCCGTTCTGGTCGTCGTCGTTGTGTTGTGTGTGGACGAAGTCCGACTGACCGATCACGCCCACCGCCGCCGCCCCGCTGGTCGTGGGGATGGGGTCGAAGATCAGGATCCGGTTGTTTCCGCCGTCGGAGACGAAGAGGCGGGTCCCGTCCGACGTGATGCCGTTCGGGGAATCGAGCCCCGCCGGCCCGGCGTTCGGGCCGCTCGTCGTGAAGTCGTCCTGGCCCAGGACGAGGTCGGCCGCCGCGCCGTTCGTTGTGGGAATCGTGTTCCAGACGAGTATGCGGTTGTTGACTCGTTCCGACACGAACAGCCGGGTGCCGTCGCTCCAGAGCGCGTTCGGCCAGTTCATGCCGGACGCGGTCGTCTGGGCGACGTTGAAGAGAAAGTTGCTCTGGCCCACCACGACGTCGGCCGGGACGCCGTTCGCGGTCGGAACGGCGTTCCAGATGAGGACGCGGTGGTTCCCGGAGTCCGCGACGAGCAAGCGGCCACCGACCACGAGAGCAGCGTTCGGAAGCCTCAGCTTGCTCGATCCGACACCCTCGGTCCCCGACGTGAAGTTGGTCTGGCCGACGACGTAGTCGGCCCCCTCGTCGGCCTTCGGGACCGTGGTCCAGATCAGCACACGGTGGTTCCCGGTGTCGCACACGAGGACTCCGCTTCCGTGGAGCAGGGCGCTACGCACCTGATCGAGGCGGTTGGCCGCCACACCGGCAGTTCTCGTCGTGAAGTCGGGTTGACCGATCACGAAGTCGGCGTCGGGATCGTTCGCCTGGATCGCTCCGTTGAACCCGAGCACCCGGTGCTGGAAGGTGTCGGCGACCAGCGTGTAGGAACCGTTCACCGATACACCGCCCGCGTTGCCAAACCCGTTCTTGACCGCCGTCGGCAGCCCGCGGTTCACCTCGTTCACGGTGAAGCCCGGCTGGCCGACGACGAACGAGGCGGAGGGCATGGTCGGGGCGCCTCCGTCGTCGCCGCCGCCCCCGCAGCCGACCAGGAAGAGGATCCCGAATCCGATGGCGAGCGTCGAGACGTACTGCATGGAACCCTCCCCTGACACGGTCCGTGATGCCTACCGGTCATTCTGCTCCTCCGCCGGACCGGGAGCAAGCCCGCTGGTGCACTTGTCGACCGGGCCGGGTGGGAGGCCGGGAGGAGAATCCGACATCCTCCAGAGCCTACGAAGTTGATGGAGCCGAGGGAGTGGCCTCTTGGCGGCATATGGACCCGGCGCGTGGGCCGCGCGTCAAGCCCG
>JAUXCH010000437.1 GCA_030618975.1 Planctomycetia bacterium | reverse complement strand
TCGTGATAGGCGACCTTCCGCCGCACGGCATCACTGAGCAAGGTGTCGCGCTGCAAGCCGGCCACGACGCGCTCGACGGCGTTCTCGAGGTCGATCGTAGCGACCTGCTCCGCCTTGCGCCGCGTGGCGAGCAGCGCGGCCTCGTTGACGATGTTCGCCAGGTCCGCGCCGGAGAAACCCGGGGTGATCCGAGCCAGGCGATCGAGGTCGACGTCGCCGGCCATCTTGACCGTGCGCGTATGGATCCCGAGGATCTGGCGCCGTCCCCGCTCGGAGGGGAGCGGCACCTCGATCTGGCGGTCGAAGCGTCCCGCCCTGAGCAACGCCTTGTCCAGGACCTCGGGGCGATTGGTGGCCCCCATGATGACGACACCCTGATTCGGCTCGAACCCGTCCATCTCCGAGAGGAGCTGGTTCAAGGTCTGCTCGCGCTCGTCGTTCGACCGCACGACACCGACCGAGGAGCGCGACTGCCCGACGGCGTCGATCTCGTCGATGAACACGATGCACGGTGCCTTGGCCTTCGCCTGCTCGAACATGTCGCGCACACGGGAGGCGCCCACGCCGACGAACATCTCGACGAACTCGGAACCGCTGATCGAGAAGAACGGGACGCCGGCCTCTCCTGCCGTCGCCTTCGCGAGCAGGGTCTTGCCCGTCCCGGGCGGCCCCACCAGCAGCACGCCCTCCGGCAGCTTCGCGCCCAGGCGCGTGAAGGGGCTCGGGTCCTTGAGGAAGTCGATGATCTCCCGGAGCTCGACCTCCACCTCCTCCACGCCCCCGACGTCGTCGAAGGTGACGTTCGACAGCTCGCCGCTGATCTCCACGGCCTTGCTCTTGCCGACGGAGAGGATGCCGCCGCCACCGCCCTTTCGCATGCGGCGCATCAGGAGCCACCAGATCAACACGAGCGGAAGGAGAGGCAGGATCCACCCGAAGAGGGACGAGGCTCCACCGCCGCTCGGCGGAGTTGCCTCGAACTCCACGCCGCGCTCGAGCAACACGTCGACCAGACCCGGGTCCTCGACGGGGACGGTGTTGTGGACCGCCTCCTCGCCTTCCTCGTCCTTCTTCCGCGTGTAGGTGATCCGGTCGCCGATCGTCACGCTCTGGATCCGATCCTGCGCCAGGTCCTCTCGGAACTTGTCGTAGGTGACCTCCTGACGGCTCTCGACCATCGGATCGATCACCCAGGAGCGGAGCCCCCACACGACCGCGAGCGCGACGAGCACGTACCAGATCGAGAAGCGTGTCTGCTTGAGCCGTAGCTTGTTCATGGGGCCTCGTACGGAAAGTGGTCCTCAGGGCGCGGGGGGAACCGCGGGCGGTCTTCGTAGCAGCATGCGCCCGCCGACCAGGGCAAGGAAGACGAGGTATCCGGCCGAGGAAGCCACTCCGGCTACGTACGTCAGGGCTGCGGATCGGAGAACCTGGCGCGCGCCCTTCTGCTCCTCCTCGTTCAAGAGCTGGAGCCCCTCCAACTGCTGCATGGCGCGCTTGGAGGCGTTGAACTCGACGGGCAGGGTCGCGAACTGGAAGACGAGCGCGCCCAGGTAGGTGAGCACGCCGATCTGGATGAAGAGCGGCGAGTCCATGAACAGGCCCAGCATGGCCGCGGGCAGGCCGAACCGCGCGCCCATTTGCGCCAGGGGCACGAGCGACGACCGGAAGCGGAACGGCTTGTAGCCCACCTGGTCCTGAATCGCGTGCCCGGTCTCGTGCGCGGCGATGGCCATGGCGGCGACGCTCGGCACGCCGTACACCGGCTCGGACAATCGGATCGTCTTGGACGCCGGATCGTAGTGATCGCTGAGCTCGCCGGGAGCCGGCACGAGCTGCACCTGCCGCATGTCGTTCGCGACGAGCACCGCGTGGGCGGTCTGGGCCCCGGTGGCGTTCGCGGAGTTCCGGATCTGGCCCCACTTCCGGTAGGCCGACTGGAGCTTCTTCTTGACGAACCAGGAGAAGGCCCAGGTCCCACCGGCGATCACATAGAAGAGCCACATGCTGCGAATCCGCTCCCACGGGAGAGGTGAATCCTACCCGACGGCCTCTCCTCCCGTCGGCCTCACCCGCAGGCCCCGCACCTGCCACACGAGGTCGGGGTCGATGCGGGGCAAACGGTCGCCGTAGCGGCGCATGAGGTCGATCTTGCGCCTCAGGTGGTCGGCGAACGCCGGGCCCTGCAGGAATGTGTTCTCCGCCTCGTCCGAGAGCGCCATGAAGTCCACCCGGCTGCGGGCGAGCAGCGCCCTCAGCGCCTCCGTGTTCTCGATCTCCGCCCGGACCATCTTGCCGAGGGCCTGGCGGTGGGTCCCGCGTGCTTGGGCCCCGCGCGCTTCGAGATACCCGTGGACGTGCGCCACCCAGAGCGCCACGTGACGCCGGGTCGTCATCCAGATCGAGAGCGCCTCCAGGCGGTCCCGGAGGTCGGCCAACGCAGGAGAGCTCCCGGCTCGGCCGTCGAGTCGCGCCCGCGCGCGCTCGAGCGGTGGGAGGGCGTAGCGCGCGATGCGGCCCGCCGTTCGCTCGGCGGTGCGCGCATCCGTCAGGGTGAAGAGGACGTCGCGTGCCAGGTCGACACGCGTGGGGTTGTGGTGCGTGGCCAGCATCGCGCGCTCGTAGTACGCCCGCTCCGACTCGGGAATCGCCCCGATGTCGGGGACCAGCGGCCGCACCTGCAGCCGGTACCACACCCCCCAAGGGAAGTAGAGCGGATGGGGCTCGAACCCGCGGATCGCCCGCTCCGTCAGGCGCCAGGCTGCGAGCAGCCCCCGCGCGTCGACCGCCGAGGTGGTGAACGAGGCGGCCACGGAGCGCACCGCGTCCTCCGCCTCTTCCGTCGGGTCGAAGAGGAACCGACGAACGATCTCGCCGTTCACGTCGAAGGGCACGGACGCGGGAGGCGCCCCGCCTCCGAGGTGCGCCACGTACCGGACACCACCCGCGCGCAGGGCTTCGAGCTTCTCGCGGACCAGCCAGGGGAAGGGAATCCCGAGCAGGGGCTCGAAGTTGTTCACCGGTCCGTGGGCGTGCATCACGTGGGTCCGGCAGCCCCGCGCGGCGAGCCGGCGCATGGCCGGCCCCTCGGCCGGCGCGAAGGCGTGGCTGTAGAGCGTGAAGGGGCTGACCTCGGTGTCCGCGTAGCGGGGATGGCGGTCGGGACTCTCCCAGCCGGTGGTGAGCAGCGAGGGCACCTCCACGTCGAGGCCCCGGCCCAGTCCGCGGACGACGTCCTCGCGCTCGGGTCCGAACGGTTCGAGCCGGGTGACGACGCGGAAGCCGGGACGCACCTCGGCGGCGGCCTCGGACAGCAGGCGCAGGAAGCCGACGGCGTTCTTCGCCGCCGCCCGGGCGACGGCGTCGTCGCCCGACCACTCGCGCACGACGTAGGCGCTCCCGTTCGCGCCCACGTAGAGCGAGCGCGTGAACTCGAAGCCCGCGCCCGAGTCGTTCGACCACACCGAGAGGCAGCCGAGGCGCGGCACGGCCCTCAGCAGCCGCTGCAGCAGCTCCCGGTAGTGGCGCCGGACGACGGGGTGGGAGACCGCCAGGTTGTAGCGGGGCTTGAAGGAACGGAAGGGATGGTCGACGCGGCAGCCCCGAAGCTCCGGAAAGCGCTGGAGGAGCGCCTCGGGCACCGAGCGGGGCTCGAAGCACGTCAACGTGGGCACGAGGCCGTAGCGCTCGGCGAGCGCCGCGTTCTCCTTGAGGCGGGCGAGGTTCGCGCGCAGCAGGGCCGCGGGGTAGACGCCCCGGTTCAGGAAGCTCGCCACGAACTGGTCGAGCGCCGGAAGGTAGGTGTAGAAGCGCGAGTAGATCTCCCCGGGCACGCCCTCCTCGGCCGGTTCCGGCGCCGCCAGGCCGTTCACCTCGAGATGGGTGAACCCCGTGCGCGCCATCTCGCGCACGTAGTCCTCGCGGTCGAGATGGCGGACCGCGCGCGCGGACTGGGCGAAGTAGAGGTCGTAGACGGGACGGCGCCAGGCGAAGGCCGGCTCCCGCCGGCGCGCGCGTCGCCACGCGGCGACGGGATCCGCGCCCCGCACCTCCCGGAGCCAGTGCGAGAAGGCGTAGAGGGTGCGGGGGTGCGAGACGGCCAGGCGCGCCTCGGCGCCCTGGACGTGAAACGACACCCAGACCTTCTTCCCCGGCGCGGACTCGGCGGCTACCGGCGCTTCGATCACGAGCCGGTTCGGCCCCCGGTGCCGCATCTCGGCCGCGACGGTCCGCGCCACGGGCGCGCTCCCGCGAGGCACGACCACGCGGCCCACCGCGTCGAGAAACGCGGCGACGGTCGTCATCGCGTCTCCTCGACGGTGAGGGCGTCGAAGTCGAGGGTGCGCACGACGTCGCCGTCCTTCAGGTGGATCACCCGCGTGCCGACCCGGGCCTCGAGGAACGGGCCCTGGAAGAGCGCGTCGCGGGGGAAGGGCGGCGGCGTGCCGTAGACGAGGGCGAGATCGCCGTAACAGAGGGTCAGGGCTTCCCCGTCGCCTGCGAGCCGCGGGACCGGGCCGGCGAGGATCCGCTTGCGGAAGGCCCCGAAGTCCTCGCCCTCGTCGTCGGCCCCCACGACCACGGTGAAGCCCGCCCGCCCGCCCGGGCACCGGAAGCGCCCGTGGCCCGCTCCCGGCGTCCACGTCCCGGAGGCCGTGGGCCGGCAGGCGAGGTGGAAGGCGCCGTCCTGGCCGAAGAGCCAGCCCCCCTCCTCGCTCCGCTCGAGCCCCGCCGGCCAATAGAGGTTCACGTGCCAGAAGCGCGCTCCGCCCGGGACCTGGTAGAGCGCGAGCAGCACGGGGCCTTGCTGGCGAACCCGCTCGTAGGGCGAGGCGGAGACCCACTTGTCGGGCGAGCCGTAGCTGCCCTTCTGGGCGATGATCGTCCGGGTCAGGCCGTGGATCTCCTCGGGGAAGAACATCGCCAGCTCAGCCGCCGAGACGTTCGGGTGGACGGTGAAGAG
>JAUXCH010000507.1 GCA_030618975.1 Planctomycetia bacterium | reverse complement strand
AGGGGGCGGGAATGGGCGTTGTCCCTTGCGGGCTACCAGTCCTCGCCGCGGACGCCGCGCCACCACGCCCGGATCGTCGCGATGGCCGCTGCGCGCTGCGTCTGCGGCGTGCCGGGCGCGTACCCCGTGAGGCCGAGGTCGACCGCGCGGTACGGGAACAGCCGGCGCACCAGTCGCGCGAGGCCCGTGAGGGCGGCCTTCCGCACGTCGAGGTGGGCGTCGGCCAGGGCGTCGAGGAGAGGTTCTACCGCGTCGTCCGAGGTGAAGGACGCAAGGAGACCGGCGGCACCGACGCGCTGCGGCACGGTCCCGGAGCGCAGGATGGCGGCGACGACCGTGAGTCCTCGGTGATCGTCCCGTTGGCGGAGGGCCTCCGCCGCCCACAGCCGTTTGTCCACGTCGGCCCCTGCGAGCAGGGGGCCGATCGTGTCCTCGCGGAGCGGCCCGGCCAGGGTCACGAGGACGTCGAAGGCGGCCCGCGACACGCGATCGTCCCGGTGGTGGAGCAACCGGCGCAGGACGGGGCGGGCCTGCGCGTATCGGTGTTGCCCGAGGAAGGCGATCTGCTGCAGGAGAAGCGTGGGGTTCGTCTCCTCGGATGCGCGCTGGACGACCGCGTCGAGGATCCCGTCGGCGACCCGGCGATTCGCCGCGAGGATCCTCGAGATCTGGAGGAACTCGGCGTAGCCGACGCCTGCCCGGAGATTCTCGGCCAGCGTCTTCGCCTGCCGCGTGTCGCCCGCGTCGTAGAGCCACGCGGCCGCCAGCGCGCGCACGCCCGGCCGCGGATCCCTCAGCAGGCCCCGTATGCGGGGGATCGCTTCCCGGTCCCGGACCCCGTGGAGCCGGGAGAGGACCTGTACGAGGACCGGAATCGGCGCGCCTCGTTCGAGGTTCGCGCGTACGGCGTCTCGCAGCCGCGCGTCGCGGGGCCAGCCGACCCGGCTCAGCATGCGATAGCGGATCGTGGCACCCACGTCTTTCGCCTGCAGCGCCTCGGCGATCCCGCCGGCCACGTCGGCGTCGCCTGCGCGGAGGAGCGCCATGCCGGACCAGACACGGACGAAGGGCGCATCGGTCTGGAACAGCTTCTTCCAGGTCCTCCGCACCGTCCGCCGTGGATAACGATCCAGCACGAGCAGGCCGTAGTACCGACCCGTGTGCTCCCAGGCCGGGATCGCCTTTCGGAGGAGGGGGAGGGCCGCCGGGTCCTGCCGCCGGACGAGCTCCTGCCAGGCCCGGCCCCGGGCCCCGGCATCCGAGCCGCCGAGGGCGTCGACGAGGGTCGGCAGGTCCTCGTCGGCCGAGGCGGGCAGGCCGGCTCCCGCGAGCAGCAGGAGGGCGAGGATTCGGCAGGCGACCCGGCGCACGTTCACTCCCCTCCCGTGGCTTGACCGCCGCCGCCGGCCGAGGTCCCGCCTCCCGGCCGGGAGGGGCGTGCGGGACGCTCGGGCAACGTGACGGTCTCGTCCTTCTCGGTGTCGGGCACGCGGCGTCGTCCCGGGGGCAGGTAGCCGGGACGGACCAGGAGGTACACGTGCGTCAGGCCCATCTTGCGCACGAGCGCCGCGTAGGGCGTGTGGTCCCACCGCTTCAGGAACGCGTCCCATCGGACCTGGAGCGCGAAGCGCTCCCGCTCCAGATCGGCGCCGCCGGGGAGGCGCACGGCGCGAAACGGCTCCACACCGTGGCAGAGGCTCAGGTTCCAGTAGCCGATGCCGCGGAACCTCGTGCCCCTCTCGAAGGCGGCAGCCTCCGGCGGTTCGTAGCTCTCGGGCCCGCACCGGGACTGCTCCGGTCCCACCTCCTCGCAGAACGCGACGTAGTGGAGCAGGTTGAAGCGCGTCACGTACAGCATCAGCCGCGTGGTCTCGGCGATGGCCCGGTAGCGCTCGCTCCCGCCCTGATCCCGGGCACGTTCCGCGTCGCGACGCATGCCGTCCAGGATCGCGTCGCACGCGTCGAGGAGACGCCTCGCGCGCGCGATCTCGCTGCCGAACGAGACGGTCGTGCCCAGCGGCGTCCATCCGCGATAGGGGTTCCTCTCGATGCGCACGGTCCCGCCCTGGAGGTCGAGGGTCGGACGGGAGTACACGAGCCCGTTGCGTGCCGCGCTCCCCCACGCACGCTGGACGGCGCGGTACCACGGGTCGTTCACCGCGTGCCGGAGCACGTCGCGACGCGAGGCCGCGAGCGGGCTCAGGGCCTTGAGACGCTGCGACTGGTAGATCGTCCCCTCCGGCGCGTGGTCGCCGTCGCAGAACAGGCAGCGGCACCAGAAATAGCCGCAGCACACGTGGTGGGCTCCGCTCGGCGGGTAGTAGAGGTAGACGCGTCCGTCCGTGGCGGCGGCCAACCGGGTGAGGCCGTACATGGCGTAGCCGCTGAGCACGCCGTTGTTGGGGATGCCCCACTGGAACCTCAGGCCCCACGGCACTTCGACGAATGCGGCCTCGCTGCCCGTGAACGTCGTGCCGGGTGGTCCGCGCGGCGGCTTGAGGATCCAGTAGCTGTCCGAGACGAACGCCTCGCGGCAGATCACGGACAGCCGCGTCCCGGACCGCTCGAGCGCGAGGACGGTTCGCTCGACGTCGTCTTCCGCGTCCCCGTTCTCCAGGGTGACGAGGAGGATCTTGCGCTCGCCCTGCTCGCCCTTCAGGTCCTTCACGAGGTGCCGCACCGCGGCGTACACGTTCTGGAATGCCGTGCGAGGCCGCGCGCAGAGCTCCTGCACGCGACGGACCGTGAGCTCCCGGTCGAGGGTCGGCGCCAGGGCGAGGTACCCGTCGCCGACGCCGGCCACGGCGATCCGCGTCCGGGCCAGCGACCGCTCGTTCCGGGCCAGCGCGGCCTCGAACTCGCCCGCGAAGTCGGACCGCTGGAGCGAGGCCGTCACGTCGAGGAGGAGGGCGAGGACGCGGCCCTCCCCGTCGGCGTCGGGACGCGGCGCGAGCACCAGGTCGAGGATCCGATCGACGTCCCGGCCCCGATCCGTGACGTCCGCGGCCCGGGGGAGATCCTCGCCGGCGACCGCGTGAGGGGCTGCCGGGGCCAGGAGGAGCACCAGGGTCGCGGTGACGAGAAGGGTACGCATGTCGTGCCGGGCGCGATTCTAGGGTGCTGGGAGCGTTCCTCGCCATCACCCCCCTGTGCTTTGCGCGGGTGTGCCGTATCTTCGGCGCGATGCGCTCCCTGCCCCGTTTCCTCCTCCTCCTCGTCTGCGTCCTCCTCCCCGTCCTCGCCGCGGCGCCGCACGCTGCGGCCGACGAATGGAGCGACGCGAGGAAGGCGTTCCGCCGCGCCCAGAAGTCGGAGGAGCTGCAAGTCCGGCGCGACGCCTACCTCGATCTTCTGAACTTCGACAGCAAGGAGGCCGCGGAGGAGGCCCTGGCCGGGATGCAGAAGGAGAGCAAGCGTCCCGATTCGAGTCCCGCGGTGCTGCTCGCCGGAATCCAGACCCTCTCCACGTTCCTGTCGGAGGGCGCGCAGCAGGTCGTCCTCGACGCCGTCAGGAAGGGGAGGGGCGAGAAGCGCATCCTCGCCCTGCTGGCCCTCGCCGACAGGCCGACGGGGGGCGGGGAGGACCTGCTCCTCCAGGTGATGGAGGGGAAGGAAGCACCCCTCGTCGCGCAGGCCGCCCTCGCGCTCGGACGGCGCAAGTCGCAGGAGGCGGTAACGCGCCTCCTCGAGCTCCTCGAGAGCGACACCTGGCAGCTCCGGGCCGCTGCGGCGCGCGCCCTCGAGTTCATGGCCGGCCAGGCCGAGCTGGATCCCGAGACGGCCGAGATGGTGCTGCCGCCGCTCCCCGCGTGGATGGACGTGCCGCTGCTCACGGGTGCGCTCGCCCGCAGCCTCGAGACGGCGAAGGGACGTGCGCGATCGGACGTCATCTCCGCCCTGGAGCGGCTGACGCAGCAGGAGTACGGGTACGACATCGAGGCGTGGAAGCAGCTCGCGGCCGGCACCGATCCCAAGGAGGTTCGCCTGCGGCCCGTGAAGGTGCCGACCATCCTCGGCATCCCGATCTACGGCGAGCGCGTCGTGCTGATCATCGACATCAGCACCTGCACGGACGACACGCACCCCTTCCAGGACCTGGACCGGCTCAAGGAGGTGTGCCGGGTGCCCCACGCAAGGCCCGTGGCCTGGTACGAGGTGCGGACCACGAAGCAGTTCTTCGCCGCGCACGCGAAGCGCCTGATTCGCGACTTCCCGGTGCGCGGTCACAAGTTCGAGGTGATCGCGGTGTTCCAGAAGATCGAGCCCTTGTTCGAGAAGCTCGCGCCCTGCAACTCCGGCACGAAGCGGCAGGCCACGACGTTCATCGACGAGCTGTCGGTCCAGAACGGACCGAACCACTTCGTCGCCCTGAGCCAGGCCCTCGACATCTCGGGCGCGAAGGACCGCATCGCCTGGTCGCTCGGCCCCGACGAGATCATCCTGATGACGTGCGCGATCCCCT
>JAUXCH010000888.1 GCA_030618975.1 Planctomycetia bacterium | reverse complement strand
GACCCGATCCTGGTCGAGCGGCCTCGTCGTCTCCTGCGTAGAATCGCGCCCCATGAGGCGGAGTCTCGCGTTCCTGCTCGTCCTTCCGGTGCTGTTGGCGCCCGCGCCGGCTCGGGCCCGCGCCGACGGCCCGAGCGCCGCCGCGCTCGCCGACACGCTGCGCTACGACCCCGAGTCGCCGGCGGCCCCGCTCCTCCTCGCACGCCTGGGCGAGCTGGGCGAGAAGGGCTGGGAGACGCTCGCGTCCCTGGCGATCGACCTCGAGGGTGACGAAGGGGGGCTCGACGAGCGGGCCGTACACGTCCTCGTCGCCGGGGCGGAGCGTGCACGCCTCGTGCAGGCGGCCCGCGTCTACGACCGCGTCCGGGACGAGCGGTTGCGCGTGATCCTCGCCCTGGGACTCGCCGCGATCTACCCGGACGGCGCGGAGCGGCTCCACGCCCACCTGCGCCGCGGCGCGGAGGGTTCTCTCGACCTCCTGCGCATCCTCGCGTCGAGGGGCCTGCCGCAGGAGGAGATCGAGGCGGCAAGGCGTCACGAGTCACTCGCCGGATTGGCCACCTCCCTGCTCGGCGGTCGTGCGCCGTCGCCGGAGGCGGGGGACCTGCTGCCCCAGATCCGCAAGGCCGCGCTCCACGGGCTCGATCCGGCGAAGACCCGGGCGTTCGTCGCCGAGTTCCGGTCCGATCCCTACCGGCCCGTGCTCCGCGCGCTCGCCGAGGTCCTCCGCGAACCGGATCGCGACGCACGCCTCGGCGCGCACTGCCTGTTGCTCTCCGTCAGCGGGCGCGACCTCGCCGCGGACGCGGACTTCTGGCACGCGTGGATCGACGGGCAGGAGGGGGGCTACGTCCTGCCGGATCCCGTTTCGACGGGTGCAATCGCCGCGGCGGTGAGGCGCGGCGTGCGGCATCTTCGGCTCGATCTCGCGGCGGACGGTCTCTGCCGGCACGCGTACGGCCACTCCGGCGACTCCCGTGCTGGGGCGACGGCCCTGGCCGTCCTGGCGCTCCGTGCCGCGGGCGTGGAGGCCGACGACCCGGCGCTCGTGAAGGGCGTCGAGACGTCGATGCTCGTGTACGACCGGGGCGGGCGGCCGGGGCTCAGGTCGTTCCCCAAGCGCTGGGAGACCTACACCCTCGCCCTGTTCGCGATGGCGCTCCGGCGGCTCGGGGGCGACGAGATGGACGACGCGCTCACCGCCCTTCGGGACCGGTTGGCGAACGGGGTCCTCGAGAACGGACAGTGGACGTACACGTGCCCCTCGTCCACGGCGGGATCGAGGCCGACGCACGGCGACAACTCCAACACGCAGTACGCGAACCTGGGCCTGAGGGCGCTGCGGGCGGCGGGGATCGAGCTGCCCGCGGCTCTTTGGGGCCGGGTCGAGGGCCACTGGCGGGGAACGCAGGAGGAGGACGGCGTCTGGGGCTACCGGGTGTCGGGGCGGGACCGGCGTCGCGGCCCGCTGCAGATGACGGCGTCGGGCGTCGCCGGGCTGGCGATCGCGCACGAGGGGCTGGACGGCCCCGCGGCGCCGAAGCGCATCGCCGAGGACGAGGCGATCGGTCGGGGTCTCGCCGCGATGGGGCGCTACCTCCTCCTCACGGACCACCACCGGATCACGGCCTACTCCCTCTACGCCGTCGAGCGTGCCTGCGTGCTCACGCGCACGCGCGCGTTCTCGGGCGGGGGGCGCACCCTCGACTGGTACCGCGAGGGCGCCTGGCGCTTCCTCCAGACCCAGAACGAGGACGGCTCCTGGGGCGTGACGTCGGTCCGGAGCTGGGAGCGGCAGGGATTCGGCAAGGTCCCCAGCACCGCGTTCGCCCTCCTGTTCCTGACGAAGGCCACGGCCACCATCGGCGGCGGGACCGGCGAGCGGGCCGTCGCCGTGTCGGTGACGCCGGAGGAGGTGGCGACAGCGCCGCCGAACCGTGCTCCCGCGACCCCGGAAGACGCGGTCCGCAAGGTGCCCTGGCAGGTGCCGGACGCCGCGGCCGCGGCGGCGGTGGGCCTCCACCTGGACACCGAGCGCCTGGCGACGCGAACGGGCAAGGCCGTGACCGAAGGCCGGCTGACGGGACCGTGGTCAAGGCTCGCGGTGCGAGGCCGGGCCGTGGTGCCCGACGAGGGGGGGCGCTTCGCCGCGCCGGAAGTCGGAGGCCAAGCGGTCTTAGGAAG
>JAUXCH010001015.1 GCA_030618975.1 Planctomycetia bacterium | reverse complement strand
TCGGACCTCGTGTCTGGGAACTCCGGGCGACTCTCACTGCCTACGACGCCTGGTACGTCGCCGTGGCCGAGGCCCTCGCCGCCCCCTTGGCGACTCTCGATCGCCGGATGACGCGGGCCCCGGGACCTCGCTGCTCGTTCCGGACGCCCCCTGGGTAGCCGCTGTCCGGTCGCAGTCGGGGGAGCCGGTATGCGTCGTCTGCCCGGAGGGTGTCTGGTACCGCGCCGTCGGCGAGGCGGTCTTGGAGCGCGTCCTCCAGGAGCACGTGCTCGGCGGGCAGGTGGTCGAGGAGCACGTGATCGCGCGTGCCCCGTGGAGGCGTACGCCGCGCAGTGGCTCTGGGCGCGCCTCGCCGGCTGGGACGGAGCACCCTGGGCCCACGCGCGATCCGCGGGTTATACTTCTGGTATGAAAACCGCCATTTCGGTACCCGACCCGACCTTCGAACGGGCGGAGCGCCTGGCCCGTTGCCTGAAGATCAGTCGCAGCCGACTCTACAGCCGCGCCCTCGACGAGTACCTGGCCCGACACGATCCGGACGCCGTGACGGAGGCCATGGATCGTGTCTGCGACCGACTCGACACCTCGGCAGACCCCTTCGTGGTGAGAGCTGCGCGCAAGACCTTCGAGGACGGCGAGTGGTGATCAGTCAAGGCGAGATCTGGTGGGCGGACCTCGACGAGCCCACGGGCTCCGAGCCGGGCTTCCATAGGCCCGTGGTCGTCGTCCAGGGCGACCCCCTCAACCGCTCGCGCATCGCAACGGTTGTCTGCGTGCCCCTGACCAGCAATCTCCGGTGGGCTGACGCTCCCGGTAACGTGCGGCTTACCCCTCGTGCGACGAGGCTCCCCAAGGAGTCCGTCGCGAACGTCTCCCAGATCGTCCCCCTCGATCGATCGGCGCTGACCGACCGGGCGGGGAAGCTCTCCCGCATGAGGCTACAGGCGGTCCTGGACGGAATCGACGTGGTCCTCGGGAGATAGATGGCGCTCATGACTGCCCGCTCGCACTCCTCCCTTGTCGTGCACACCCACGTCATCCAACCCATCCCGGGGGGCTCACCAGTCCTCCGCCAACAGGAACGCCTTCAGCGGCATGCCTCGGATCCGGTCCGCTTCGAACGCATCTCGACTGACGACGCAGAGGCGTGAGGCGGGAAAGGACCGGGGGAACCACGCGAACTCGAATGCGTTCACGCCGCCGCGCTTCACCTCGACGAACAACCCAGGATCTACGACGAAGTCGATCTCATGGCCGCCGCCGGACCAGGTGTTCAAGAGCTCGGGCGTCGCGTCGCCTCGTCTTGCGGCCCGCCGCGAGATCTCCTGGGCCACGAGCCACTCGAGCCAACGGCCCTGATCCTGGGGATCGAGGGCATGGAAATCACGGACCGTGCGCAGGCGCGCGCCGTCGAACGCGACGGCTGCCAGCAGGTTGATCGGCGGGAACTTGGCGGGCTCGCGGCGTTGGGAGACCCGGCGACTGGCATCCCAGGCGTGGGCGATTCCCAGGCACATGAGGTCGGCC
>JAUXCH010000787.1 GCA_030618975.1 Planctomycetia bacterium | reverse complement strand
GTGGCCGCGGCGTCACGCCAGCGGGTGGCCGTTGCCTCTCCTCCCGGTCCCGGCTTCCGGTCCGCCCGGACGGACCGGAACCGGCAAGGGCGGTTAGGGAGGAGGGCGGGGACCAAACAGGACCCTGACAAACTTGCGGTGTCGCGGTGGGGGGAGAGGGGCCGGGAGTGCGCGGCCCCGGGTGGCCGGAGGGCGGGTACAGGGGCCCCGGCAGGCTCGCGGCACCCGGCCCAGAGCGGGTTTTCCGGCCTCGGGGAGGAAGGCGTGGTCCACGCACGTCGGTTCCGGCCGTCCGGTGTTCCCAACATGTTGGCAACCTCAGGCCAATCGTTTGCGTGCGTGTGGGCTCTGCCCCATACTCCGCCAACCCTACCTCACCCTACATCCAGGGCACCAGGAGACAGTTGAATGCAGTTCCTCCGCAAGTTCCTTCGCAACAAGAGGGGCGCGGTCATGGTCGAGTACGCCCTGCTGGTCGCCGGCATCGCCGTCGTCGCCGTCGCAGCCGTTTCCGTCCTCGGCCACAAGACCAGCGATCTGCTCGGCACGGCCGCGGCGATCATCCCGGGCGTCAACGAGGACGACAACCAGACGATCTCGTCCGGTGAGTTGATCGAGACCAACACGGTGGGCCCGGACGGCTCCCTCGCCGTCGACGTCCAGACGATTGTCGGCAACGTCGACACGCAGCGACTCGGCAACAACATCGGCTACGAAGACAGCGCGCTGCCGCTCCTGGTCGTCCAGACCAACCAGCCCTAGCGTTTCGCTGACCTGCTCGAATCGATCTTTGACTGACGATCGTGGCCTCCCCGCGCGGTGCGGGGAGGTACAGGTCTTCTCAGCGAGGTCCCGCCGCGCCGGTTGCTACGACGGCGAGCCGGCCGAGGGGACGGGGGGGGCGACGGATACGGCGTGAGCCCTGCGTCCATCGTTCCCGGCGCCCTCTTGCTGGCCGCCAGCGCCTTCGATGTGAAGACACGCGAGATCCCTGACGCGTTTCCGATCCTGCTGGTCCTGTGGGCCGGCCTCTCGCGCGCGCTCGGCTACCAGATCCCGGCTTGGTGGGGGATGGCCCTGGGCCTGCTCGTGGGGCTGGCCGTGGGGCTGTTCCTGTTCCGGATCGGAGCTCTGGGCGGCGGGGATGCGAAGCTCCTCGCGGGTCTGGGCGCGTGTCTGGGGCCTGCAGCTTTCGGGATCGCGTTCGCGTGGATCTGCCTCGTCGGAGGCGTGTTCGCCCTCGTCGCCCGTTTCAGACGGCGCCGCGAGGTCGTGTACGGCCCGGCATTGGCGATCGGTTACATTCTGGCCGTGACGATCACCTAGAAGCCTCACCGGAAGGGAGGATGCTCATGCACCGATCTCCTCTGCGATCCGACGGCGGTGCCCGCCGCGAGCGCGGCGCGGTGCTGGTCGAGTTCGGCTTCGTCGCCATTCTTATGTACCTCCTCCTCGCCGCGACGATCGACTTCGGCCGGCTCTTCTACTCGGCCCAGGTCGTGCAGGACTGCGCCCGGACCACGGCCCGGGAACTCGCGGTGATCCCCCTCCCCGCGGAGTGGACGCTCGAGGAGGCGCTGAAGGACCCGCGGGTTCGCCAGCGGGTGTTCCAACGCGAGCATCTGGTCATCGATCTGGACAACATCCCGGGCGGGTTGCCCCTCCAGACCTTCCTCGACAGCCTCCCCGTCCTGAACCAGATGATCCGCCCGCTGATGATCTTCGACCGCGTGGGCGGTCGCCGCCTCTTGCGGTATCCGGGCGCTCTCCTCACCGACGGCTCCACCCCGAGCGGATTCACGGTGGGGATCCCCTACGTCCAGGCGCGCGGTGCCGACGGCACCGAGACGATCACCTGGGTGCCGGTCGTGGAGGAGATCCGCAACCCGGACTTTCCCGGGTCGAGCCCGTTCAGCCTGAACACGCCCCCGGACATGCCGCAGCGTGGGCTCGTGGCCATCCGGATCAACTTTCCGTTCCAGGCCGCCATGCTCTCCGGGTACCGGCAGGCGCCCGAGGGGCCTTTGGCTCCCAACGTCGCCTACCGGATCCGCGCCAACGACGGGGGCGTGACCGAAACCAACCAGGCCCCCGGCGGCATCGTCGGGGGGAACGAGGCCGGCCCCTATGCTGGGGCGTACGGTCTCGGCAAGATGTACGCCCACGCCGAGGAGGTCCGGCCCTTCCGCAAACTCCTCTCCGCCCAGGCCATCTTCCGCCGGGAAGTGTTCGACTAGACCCTCCCGTGCCTGAGGAATGCACTCCATGCCCAAGTCAGCCTACGGCAGCCAGCGCAAGCGCTCGCGATTCTCCGTTCCCGCCATGACGGTGGCGATCCTCGTCCTCGGCCTCATCGGTGGAGCACTGATCCTGCATGCCGGCGGCGTGATCGACATCCCCTTGCTCGCCAGGAAGAGCGCCGCGCCCCCCCCGCTCGACACCACGGGGCTCGTCCGCCTGCCGGTCAGCACTCGACTCATCCCCGCGTACGCGGAGGTGACCCGCGACCACATCAGCGACGCGCAGGGCAAGATCGTCTCGGTGTACCTGAATCCGGACGGCGTGACCGAGGACATGCTCACCTACGAGGATCTCCGTCTCGGCCACATCGTCGGGCGCGTCCTCAAGTGCCCGAAGCCTCCCGGCTACGTGTTCACGAGGCGGGATCTCTACCCGG